>JAUSBB010000202.1 GCA_030652245.1 Rhodocyclaceae bacterium
TCAGGCGGGGTTTCTCTTCGGGGGCGACCAGTGAAATGGCTTCGCCGGTCTTGCCGGCGCGGCCGGTGCGGCCGATGCGATGAATATAGTCCTCGGCGACGCGCGGCAGTTCATAGTTGATGACCAGCGGCAGGTCGTCGATGTCGAGGCCGCGCGCGGCGACGTCGGTGGCGACCAGCACGCGCGATTCGCCGGACTTGAAGGCTTCGAGCGCCTTGGTGCGTTCCTGCTGGGTCTTGTCGCCGTGGATGGCCGTGGCGTTGATGCCCATGCGTTCCAGCCAGAGCGCCAGCCGGCTGGTGCCGAACTTGGTGCCGACGAAGACCAGCGCCTGGGCCGCGGGCGACACTTCCAGCAGTTGCTTCAGCAGATAACGCTTGCGATCGGTGGCGACCGGATGCACGCGGTGGGTGATGGTTTCGGAGACCATGTTGCGCCGGGCGACCTCGATGAGTTGCGGGGACTTCAGCATCACGTCGGCAAGCCGCTTGATCTCGTCGGAGAAGGTCGCCGAAAACAGCAGGCTCTGCCGCGTCTTCGGCAGCAGCGCGAGGATGCGCTTGTTGTCGGGGATGAAGCCCATGTCGAGCATGCGGTCGGCTTCGTCGAGGACGAGAAACTCGACCGAGTTGAAGCTGACGGTTTTTTGCTCGACGTGGTCGAGCAGCCGGCCCGGCGTGGCGACGACGATCTCGCGGCCCTCTTTCAGCTCGGCGATCTGCGCCCGCATGTCCACGCCGCCATAGATGCAGACCGAGCGCAGCGCGAGATGTTTGCCATAGGTTTTGGCCGATTCATGCACCTGCATGGCCAGTTCGCGGGTTGGCGTGAGGATCAGCGCGCGCACCGGGTGGCGGGCGGGCGAGGGCGAGCTGCTGGCATGCCGCGCCAGCTTGTGCAGCAACGGCAGGATGAATCCTGCTGTCTTGCCGGTGCCGGTTTGGGCGCCGCCCATGACATCGTGGCCGGCCAGGATGATCGGAATGGCCTGTTCCTGGATCGGCGTCGGATCGGTATAGCCGGCGTCATGCACGGCCTTGAGCAGTTCGGGCGCCAGCCCGAGATCGGTGAATTTCAAAATGGACTCCGGTTCTTTCCTCGCGCGCGCCCATAGCCCTGAAAACAAGGCGACGCCGGCTCAGGCGGGGCAAAAATGACTGTCGGGAATGGCACGATGCCGAAAATCGCGCCCAACCGGCAGGACGCGGGGGGATTCTAAGGCAAATCCGCTCAGGCTGTTTTGCCGCGTCCGGTGGAGGTGGGCGAGGTGGTGGTGGGCGATGGCTGCTCGACAGCGCTGCGCTTTGCGCCTTCCTTCTTCGCCGGCGGCGCCTCGGCCGGCTTGGCCTTTTCGGCCGGCGGCTCTTCAACCGGGGCCGCCTTGCTCTTTTTTCCCGCCAGATCGGGCCGGGAAAGTGAGGGTTCGATGATTTCGAGATTGTTTTCGCGCATGTAGGCGTCCATGTCGCGCCAGCCGGTAAAGATGGCGGCCTTTTGCGCTCGCGGATTCAGAATGAAGCAATCCTCCAATGCGCGTCCGCTGTGGCGGCAGGCACTGCCGACGGCGCGGCCCTCCGCTTCCCTGGCGGCGGCGACCACGGCCGGGTTCTCGATGCCCAGCTGCTCGCAACCGGCGAGCAGCAGCCCGCACAACGGCAGAAGATAGGTCAGGCGCACGACATTTTGCATAAACGATCCCGGACGTGAATGGTGCTGACTGGAGTTTACGGCAAAGCAGCGGCTTTCTTAAGAAACTCGCCGGGGCCGCGATAAACTAGCCGACCATTTTCCGTGAGCGATGCCCGATGAAACGTTTTGCTGCCTCCCTGTTGCTGTTCGTTGCCACCGCTGCGCTGGCCGCGCCGGCCCCGCCGGTTCCGCATGAAATCATCTTGCGCCACGGCTTGTCGGGGGCGCCGCTCGACGCACTGGCAACCCTAATGCTGCGTTTCAACGACCAGGAAGCGAAGCTCAAGACGGGGGCCGGGCGCATCAGTCTTGAGGATGTCCAGGGCATCAATGACAAGACGCGCCTGCCGCATCTGGCGCTGTTCGACCAGGATGACGTGTTGACAATGTTCGATACGCGACCGCGCTTTCGGCCTTTGCATCAGGTGATGGCGGTGGGCAAGGAGCGATTCGATGCCAGGCTGTTCTACCCCCAGATGATTGATGCGGTGGATGATCTGGCCGGGAAAATGCAGGCCTTGCCGCTGGCGCTGTCGCTGCCGGCGCTCTTTTTCAACAAGGCGGCCTTTGCCAAGGCCGGGCTGAATGCCGCCGTGCCGCCCAAGACCTGGTGGGAACTCCAGGAGGCCGCTGGCGCGCTCCGCGAAGCCGGTTTCAAGTGTCCGCTGACCAGTTCGCGCTTCGCCTGGGTGCACATGGAAAACGTGGCGGCCCAGCATGGCGAGCCACTGGTGGTGAAAAACGGCAAGCTGGATCAACTGGCGCTCAACAACATGGTGAATGTGAAGCACCTCGCCTTGCTGACCAGTTGGCAAAAGAGTTTGTATTTCATTTACTCCGGCCCCGGCCGCGAGGGTGACGAGCGCTTCGCCAGTGGCGAATGCGCCATGCTCACGGGAGAATCCTCGCTGTATGCCAGGCTCGCGAAGAATCCTGAATTTCCGCTCGGCATTGCCGCGCTGCCCCACTATGACGACGTGTATGGCGTGCGCGCGATGAACGTGTTGCCGGATGGCGCCGCCTTGTGGGTGCTGGCGGCCGACAAAAAACCGGAACAACAGGTGATTGCGCGCTTGATCAATTTTTTGTTGAAGCCGGAAATCCAGCGCGAATGGGTGCGCGCCACCGGCTTCCTGCCGATGTCGTCCGCCGCGGTGCAGGCCCTGCGCGAATCCGGTGCCAATCCCGTCCTGCTCGACCGCGCCGACCAGCGTCTATCGATGGTCAAGCGCGATGCCGCGCGCACCCGCAGTGGTTTTGGCAAGAGCCGAATCCGCACCATTCTCAACGAGGAAGTCGAGTTCGTCTGGGGCAACCAGAAGCCGGCCAAGGAGGCGCTCGACACCGCCGTGCGGCGCGCAGCCCCGGTGCTCGCCGCACCGCTCCCCATCCACCGTTGATTACCTACCCGCGTATCATCGCCCACCGCTGTGGCGGCGCCCTGGCCCCGGAAAATTCGCTGGCCGGACTTGCCATTGCCGCGCGCCTGGGTTGCCGGGCGGTCGAGTTCGACGTGATGCTCACCGCCGATGGCGTGCCGATCCTGATGCATGACGAGACGCTGGGGCGCACCACTACCGGTCATGGCCGCGTGGCGGCCATGACGTTGGCCGAGATTCGCCGTTTCGATGCCGGCGGACCGCATCACGCCGCGTTCGCCGTCGCGCCAGCGCCGACTTTTGCCGAGGCGCTCGCGGAATGCCAACGGCTGGGTCTTTGGCCGAACATCGAGATCAAACCGGCCGCGGGTCACGATGATGCTACCGGGGAGACGGTGGGCCGCTGGTTGAGTGAGCACTGGAACGGCGCCGGGGTGATCTCCAGCTTTTCCGAAAAGTCGGCGCTGGCGGCACGGCGCGTACTGCCGCAATTCCCGCAGGCGCTGCTGGTGGAGCGCTTGCCGGCCGATTGGCGCGCCCGGTGCGACCGCCGGGGTGCTTGCGCCGTGCATCTGGCGGCGGACCACCTGACGCCGCAACAGGCCGCCGCCCTCAATGACGCCGGCGTCACCTGGGCGGCCTATACGATCAACGACCGCGCCGCCGGGGAGCGTCTGTTTGCCCTCGGCGCGGCGGCGCTGTTCACCGACCGGCCGGACCTGTGGTTGCCGGAAGAGATGCAGGCGGCCGGTGCTTAAAAATTCCCTGCGCGCGAGGCTTGCTCGCCTGATTAATTCTGCTAGAATCCGCGCCCTTGATGTCAGTGAAGTCCACGTGGAGTGGTAGTTCAGTTGGTTAGAATACCGGCCTGTCACGCCGGGGGTCGCGGGTTCGAGTCCCGTCCACTCCGCCACAAAATAAATGCAAAGCAGGGTGTCCGGGTGATCGGGCGCCCTGTTCTTGTTTTTAGCCCTGGAGTCTTGGAGTAATAGCATGCCGACAATCACGCTGCCCGACGGTTCGCAACGCACCTATCCCCAGCCGCCGACCGTGGCCGAAGTGGCTGCCTCGATCGGTGCCGGGCTGGCCAAGGCAGCGCTTGCCGGTAACGTCGATGGCAAACTCGTCGATACCGCGTTCCGCATCGAGCAGGACGCCGGCCTTGCCATCGTCACCGACAAGGACCCCGCTGGCCTGGAAATCATCCGTCATTCAACCGCGCACCTCCTGGCCTATGCGGTCAAGGAACTGTTCCCCGAAGCGCAGGTGACCATCGGCCCGGTGGTCGACAACGGCTTTTATTATGACTTCGCCTACAAGCGTCCGTTCACGCCCGAAGACCTGGCGGCGATCGAAAAGCGCATGGCGGAGCTGGCGAAAAAGGATTTCCCCGTCACCCGCGAAGTCTGGTCGCGTGACCAGGCCGTCGAGTTTTTCCTGTCCATCGGCGAGAAATACAAGGCCGAGCTGATCGCGGCGATTCCCGCCGATCAGGAGGTCTCCCTTTATCGCGAGGGCGATTTTGTCGATCTGTGCCGCGGCCCCCACGTCCCTTCCACGGGCAAGCTCAAGCATTTCAAGCTGATGAAAGTGGCCGGCGCCTACTGGCGCGGCGATCCGAAGAACGAACAATTGCAGCGTATTTACGGCACGGCCTGGGCGAAAAAAGAGGAACTCGACGCCCACCTGCACATGCTCGAAGAAGCGGAAAAGCGTGATCACCGCAAGCTGGGGCAGCAGCTCGACCTGTTCCATTTTCAGGAAGAGGCACCGGGCTCGGTGTTCTGGCATCCCCACGGCTGGCGCCTGTTCCTCGACCTGATCGGCTACATGCGGCAGCGGCAGGAAGACGCTGGCTATGTGGAAGTGAATACGCCGGATGTCATGGACCGGGCGCTGTGGGAGCTTTCCGGCCACTGGTTCAATTACCGCGAACACATGTTCACGACGCAGACCGAAGACGAGCGCGTCTTTGCGCTGAAGCCGATGAACTGCCCCGGCGGCGTGGCCCTCTTCAAGCAGGGCATCAAGAGTTATCGCGACCTGCCGTTGCGCATGGCCGAGTTCGGCAAGGTGCATCGCTACGAGCCGTCAGGCGCGCTGCATGGCCTGTTGCGGGTGCGCCATTTCACCCAGGACGACGCCCACATCTTTTGCACCGAGGAGCAGATGGAGGAAGAGTGCAAGAGCGTGGTGGCGCTGATCCTCGACATCTACAAGGACTTCGGTTTCGAGCGCGTGCGCATCAAGCTGTCCACCCGGCCTGAAAAGCGCATCGGCGCGGATGAAACCTGGGACAAACTGGAGAGTGCGCTGTCCAACGCGCTCGATCACATGGGCATGGCGTATGAGTTGTTCCCCGGCGAAGGCGCCTTCTACGGCCCCAAGCTGGAGTTCGTGCTGCGCGACGCGATCGGCCGCGACTGGCAGTGCGGCACCTTGCAGGTCGACATGAACCTGCCCGAACGTTTCGACATCCACTATGTCGCCGCCGACAATACCCACAAGCGGCCGGTGATGCTGCATCGGGCGCTGTTCGGTTCGCTG
>JAUSBB010000180.1 GCA_030652245.1 Rhodocyclaceae bacterium
GCACCTTGTGCCGCATCACGCCGCATCCCCCGGCGCGTCATGGGCCTCGCCGCCGAAGGCGAGGTGCTGGACGCGGAACAGCTCATCGCGGGCCGCGGCCGCCTCTTCGAACTCGAGATTCTTCGCATGTACCTGCATGGCCTTCTCCAGTCGCCTGATTTCGCGCGACAGATCCTTCTCGCTCATCACTTCGTAGCGCGCCGCTTCCTGTGCGGCCTTGAGTTCCTGTACGGCAGTCTCCGAATCGTATACCCCATCGATCATGTCCTTGATGCGTTTCTTGACGCCGATCGGGGTGATGCCCATGGCTTCGTTGTGCACCAGCTGCTTGGCCCGGCGGCGTCCGGTTTCGGCCATTGCCCGCTGCATCGAATCCGTAATCCGATCGGCATACAGAATCGCGGTGCCGTTGAGATGCCGCGCGGCGCGGCCCATGGTCTGGATCAGCGAGCGCGTCGAACGCAGGAAACCTTCCTTGTCGGCATCGAGTATCGCCACCAGCGAGACCTCCGGAATGTCGAGACCCGCTCGCAACAGGTAGATGCCGACCAGCACGTCGAACAGCCCCAGCCGGAGATCGCGGATGATCTCGACCCGCTCGACGGTATCGATGTCCGAGTGCAGATAACGCACCTTGATGCCGTTGTCGGCCAGGAACTCGGTCAATTGTTCGGACAGGCGTTTGGTCAGGGTGGTGACCAGGACGCGCTCCCCGACGGCCACGCGCCGCTTGATTTCGGCGAGCAGATCATCGACCTGCGTCGCCGCCGGCCGCACTTCCAGTAACGGATCGACCAGGCCGGTCGGCCGCACCAACTGTTCTACCACCTGGCCCTGGTGCTCGTGTTCGTAGTTGGCCGGCGTCGCCGAGACGAACACCGTCTGCGGCATCAGCCGTTCGAATTCCTCGAACTTGAGCGGCCGGTTGTCGAGCGCCGAAGGCAGGCGGAAACCGTAGTTGACCAGGTTTTCCTTGCGCGAACGGTCGCCCTTGTACATGCCGCCGACCTGCGAAATCGTCACATGCGACTCGTCGATGAACATGATCGCGTCGGGCGGCAGGTAGTCGTAGAGCGTCGGCGGCGGCTCGCCCGGCTGGCGGCCGGACAGATGCCGCGAGTAGTTCTCGATGCCCTTGCAGAAGCCCAGTTGGGCGAGCATTTCGAGGTCGAAGCGGGTGCGCTGCTCGATGCGCTGGCACTCCACCAGCTTCTGCTCCTGCTGGAAGAATTCGATGCGCTCGCGGAGTTCCTGCTTGATCTTCTCGACGGCCCGCAGGACGGTGGCGCGCGGGGTGACATAGTGGCTCGACGGAAACACGGTGAAGCGTCCCAGCCGCTGTTTGGTATGTCCGGTGAGCGGATCGAACAGCGTCAGCGTCTCGACTTCGTCGTCGAACAGACTCACGCGCAGGGCGCTTTCGGCGTTTTCCGCCGGGAAGATGTCGATCACGTCGCCGCGCACGCGGAACGCGCCGCGATCAAAATCAATTTCATTGCGCTCGTACTGCATCTCGGTCAGCCGCCGGATGATCTCGCGCTGGCCGATCTTTTCACCCTCGGAGAGATGCAGGATCATGGCGTGGTAATCGACCGGATCGCCGATGCCGTAGATCGCCGACACGCTGCAGACGATCACCACATCGCGCCGCTCCAGCAGGCTTTTCGTCGCCGAGAGGCGCATCTGTTCGATGTGCTCGTTGATCGCCGAGTCCTTCTCGATGAACAGGTCGCGCGACGGCACATAAGCTTCGGGCTGGTAGTAGTCGTAATAGGAAACGAAATACTCGACGGCGTTTTCCGGGAAAAATTCGCGGAATTCCGAATACAACTGGGCCGCCAGCGTCTTGTTGTGCGCCAGCACCATGGCGGGACGCCCCAGCCGCGCGATGACGTTGGCCATCGTGTAGGTCTTGCCCGAGCCGGTCACCCCCAGCAGGGTCTGAAAAGAGAGGCCGTCCGCGATGCCCTCCGTCAACAGGCGCACCGCCTCCGGCTGATCGCCGGCAAGCGGAAACGGCTGGTGAAGGCGAAAGGGACTGCCGGGGAAGGTCGCTATACTGTTTTCTGAAGATTCAGGCATCGTGCGATGATAACGTTCAATGGGATGATCAATGGCCAATCAAGCAAAAGTCGGCGCTGGCGGGACGGCGTCAGCCGGGCCCGCCGCCAACATGGGGACGGCGTCTTCCGCTGACAAACTCGACAAGATCGTCGCCGACGCGCGGCGCGCCGCCGAACAACGTGATCAGGGCTACCGCGAGCAGGCACTGAAGATTTACCCCTGGGTCTGCGGCCGTTGCGCCCGCACCTTTACCAACGCCAACCTGCGCGAACTCACCATCCATCACCGCGACCACAACCACGACAACAACCCACCCAACGGCAGCAACTGGGAGTTGCTTTGCCTCTACTGCCACGACAACGAACATCAGCGGCTGCTTGAGGCCGCCGGCGGCGTTGCAGAAGTCGGCAACCAAGGCAGTAGCGCCACGCACTCGCCCTTCGCCAACCTGAAGGCGCTGCTGGGCAAAAAGCCATAGTCGCAACCTGCCCATGCGGGCGCCCTCTTCCCTACGCATCCTGCTGCGGTCCATGGCATGGCGGCGCTCCCGCGCCCGATGCCGAAACCCTCATGCGTTCGCGCTACACCGCCTATGTGCTGGGGCTGGCGGCATACCTGCTGGCCACCTGGCATGCCACGACGCGACCGGCAGAACTCCACCTCGACACCACGCCGCCCACCCGATGGCTCGGGCTGACGGTCAAGCGGCATGAAAGCACCGGTGCGGACACGGCCAGCGTCGAATTCATCGCCCGCTACAAGATCGGCGGCCGCGCCCAGCGCCTGCATGAGGTGAGCCGCTTTGTGCGGGAAGGCGGACGCTGGTACTACATGGACGGTGTAACGACGTAAGCAGGTATCCTTCGCCCTTTTGTTCAGGAAAGAATCGCTCATGTGGTTTCGTAATCTGCGTGTTTACCGTCTCCAGCGAAAGCTTGATATTGATCTGGCCGGTCTTGAGGAACAACTGTCGCGTCGCCCGCTCGCGCGCTGCGGCAGCTTTGAAATGGCCAGCCGGGGCTGGGTGTTTCCGCGTCAGGAAGGTGCCTTCGTGCATGCCGTCAATCGGCAGTGGCTGCTCGCCCTTGGCGTCGAACAAAAATTGCTGCCCGCCACCGTGGTGCGCCAAACCGCCCAGGAACGCGCCGCCCTGATCGAGTCCGAGCAAGGCCGCAAGGTCGGCCGCAAGGAGTTGCGCGACATCGCGGAGCGCGTGACCGAAGAACTCCTGCCCAAGGCGTTCTCGCAGCGCCGCACCACCTGGGGCTGGCTCGATCCGCTGCACGGCTGGCTGGTGGTCGATGCCGGCTCCGAAGCTCGGGCCGAAGAATTCATGGTTCTGCTGATCTCCACCCTCGACGATATCGCGCCGCGCCCGCTGCAAACCCAGGTTTCACCGCAAACCGCCATGACCGGCTGGCTCGCTGGAAACGAAGCACCCGCCGGCTTCACCATCGACAGCGATCTGGAATTGCGCTCCGCCAGCGAATCGCAGGCCGCCATCCGCTATGTGCATCACGCCCTCGCCGGCCCAGAAATCGCCGGCCACATCGCCGACGGCAAAATCGCCACAAAACTCGGCATGACCTGGAACGACAGGATTTCCTTTGTCCTCACCGACAAACTGCATCTCAAGCGCCTGGCCTTCCTCGACATTCTCAAGGAACAGGCCGAATCCTCCGACAACGCCGAAGAACAGTTCGATGCCGACTTCGCCCTGATGGCCGGCGAACTGGCGCATCTGTTCGACGACCTGCTGGTTGCGCTGGGCGGCGAGATGAAAACCGAATAGCCGCCGTCCCCGTGTTGGCGGCGTGACGGCTGACGCCGTCACGCCAGCGCCGACTTTTATCGTGAAAAGCAGCGTTTGCGCCGGGCCGCCCTTATCCCGCAATTCGGGATAAGGGCTTTCTGGTGGCACCCCCTCTCCCCCAACCCCTTGTATGTTCTGCTTTTAAGGAATACAAAAATGATGTTGAGGCTGTGGAGTTTGTGGGCAAAGGGGTGCGCGGTGGGTAAGTCGCGGCTTTTTG
>JAUSBB010000200.1 GCA_030652245.1 Rhodocyclaceae bacterium
AGCGCACTGGTCGGCTCGTCGCAGATCAGCAGTTGCGGGCGCACCGCCAGCGCCCGGGCAATCGCAATGCGCTGGCGCTGACCGCCCGAGAATTCATGCGGATAGCGCCCCGCCATGTCGCCGGAGAGGCCGACTTGCTCCAGCAGTGCGGCGACGCGTAATTTCGGGTCATCGGCAACCGCCAGCGCCCGCAATCCCTCGGCAATGATTTCGCCGACCCGCAGGCGCGGATTGAGTGAGCCGAAGGGATCCTGAAACACCATTTGCATCGCTGCCGGCGCCAGCCCTTGCAACAGTTTTCCATGGAGTTTCACCGCGCCGCCGGTCGGCTTTTGCAGCCCGAGGATAGCTTTCCCGACCGTCGTCTTGCCGCAGCCCGACTCGCCCACCAGCGCCAAGGTGCGGCCAGCCTGCAGGGAAAGCGTTACGCCATCGACCGCGCGCACATGCCCGACCACGCGCTGCAACACGCCGCGCCGGATCGGGAAATGCACCTTGAGATCAGTGGTCAGGAGACAGGAGACAGGAGACAGTGTGTTACCGGCGCTTCGCGCCGCATTGATTACTGATCCCTGACCTCTGACCTCTGACCTCTGCAAATGGCACCGCACCTGCTGGCCAGCCGCGTATTCACGCCACGGCGGCGGCGTCGTGCGACACACCGGCAACGCCTCGCCGCAACGCGCGACAAAGCGGCACCCGGCATGCCGCGTCCCGAGCGGCGGCACGCTGCCAGGAATTGTCAAAAGTCGGCGCTGGCGGAACGCCGCCATGTCCGCGGACGCCGCATCGGGCAGCGCCGCAAAGAGGCGGCGCGTGTAAGGATGCCCAGGCGCGGCAAAAAAGGCCGCGCGCGGCGCCACTTCGACCAGTTGGCCGGCATACATCACGCCGATGCGGTCAGCCATCTGCGCCACCACGCCGAGATCGTGACTGATCAGCAACATGGCCATGCGCCGCTGCCGACGCAGGCCATCGAGCAGGTCGAGCACCTGGGCCTGGATGGTGACATCGAGCGCCGTGGTCGGCTCATCGGCGATCAGCAGCGCGGGTTCGCCGGCCAGCGCCATCGCGGTCATCACCCGCTGCTTCATGCCGCCCGACATCTGGAAGGGATACTCCGTCGCGCGGCGCGCCGGATCGGAAATGCCGACCGCGGCCAGCAGTTCGACGATTTTCTCTTCCGGCGCGCTGCTGGTGTGAATCTTCAGCGCCTCGGCAATTTGTGCGCCCACCGTCATCACCGGGTTGAGGCTGGCGCCCGGCTCCTGAAAGATCATGGCGATCCTGCCACCACGCACCCCGCGCATTTGCGCCTCGGTCAATGCGCAAAGCTCCTGTCCGGAGAATTGCACGCTGCCCGCGGCAATGCGCGCCGCCGCGGGCAGCAGGCGCATCAGCGCCAGCGCCGTCAGCGACTTGCCGCAACCGGACTCGCCGAGGAGCGCAAAGGTTTCACCGGCCGCGATCTCGAATGACACGCCGTCAACCGGCGCGGCGCTGCCGATGGCCACCGACAAATCGCGAACGGCAAGCAGGTTCACCGCTTGACCACCCGCGGGTCGAACGCGTCGCGCATGACATCCGCAAACAGGTTCGCCGCCAGCACCAGCACGAACATGAAGGCGAAGGCCGCCGCCAGCGACCACCAGACCATCGGCTCGCGCGCCAGCTCCATGCGCGCGGTATTGATCATGGCGCCGAAGCTGATGGTGTTTGGATCGACGCCGATGCCGACGTAGGACAACACCGCCTCGGCCAGCACCAGACCGGAAAAGTCCATGACAATGGCAATCATGACGATGTGCATGACGTTGGGCAGGATGTGGCGCCAGAGGATGCGCGCGCCCGAAACGCCGAGCGCGCGCGCCGCCTGGACATATTCGAGTTCGCGCAGCTTTAGCGCCTCGCCGCGCAGCAAGCGGCACAATCCTGTCCAACTGGTGATGCCGAGAATCGCGCACAGCGCCAGCAAACGCGCGTCGGCGCGTTCCGCCGCCGTGGCGAACCATTCGGGATGGGTATCGATGACCACCTGCATCATCAGCACGGAAGCCGCGATCAGCAACACGCCGGGAATCGAGTTGAGCGTGGTGTAGAGATACTGGATCACGTCATCGATCCAGCCGCCGGCATAACCCGCCAGCAGACCGAGCACCACGGCGGCCGGCAGCATGATGAGCGTGGTCAGCGTGCCGATCAACAGCGCGGTGCGCACGCTTTTCAGCGTCAGATACAGCACGTCCTGCCCCACCTTGTCGGTCCCGAGCACATGGTAGTCACCGGCCAGCGCGACGATGACCCCGGCGAGCAGGCACAGCACCAGCACCGTGGCCAGTTGCGCGTTCCAGGCCAGGTGCGGCGCTGCGCGGCGCAACGGCAGGCTCGCCAGCCCGAACGCCAGGGCGCCGAGCAACCCCAGCCCCAGTCCCTTGATCGCCTTGGCGGCGATATCGTGATCGTGCGCAGTCAGATCCTCGCCCAGATGCGCCCCGCCATGCTTCAGGCGCGGAAAGTCGCGCCCCAGATCCGCATCAAGCGACTCCTTGGCAAACAGGTGCGTCGCCAGCGGGGCGGAATAGGTTTTTTCAGTGCGCGTGCGCAGTTCGGTCAACACGGCATCGAGTGCCGAGCGCACCTCGACCGCGTAGTTTTCCTGAGCGCCCAACAGGTGCTCACCTTGAGTACCCGGCAGGCGTTCGCGGTAATGCAGCGAATCGAGCATGGCCACCAGCACAAAGGCGATCAGCACCGTCGCCGTCGCCATGCCAACCCGGCTTTGCCCCACCTGCCGCCAGGCCAGCCGCAAGTGCTCGACCCGGCTCGCCCACGCGCCGCCCGCCACCACCGCCGCGATGAGCAGAAAGAACAGTATGTCCGACCAGAGTAGAACGAATTTCATGAAAGACGGATGCGTGGATCGACCAGCGTGTAGGAAATGTCGGTGAGCAAGAGCCCGACGATGTAGAGCGCGGAGCCGATGAACACCATCGCCCGCACCACGGCGAAGTCCTGCGCGTTGATGGCGTCGATGGTGTAACTGCCCAGCCCGGGGATGCCGAAAAAGGCCTCGATCAACAGGCTGCCCATGAACAGCGTCGGGATCAGCACCACCGCGCCGGTGAGGATGGGGATCAGCGCGTTGCGCAGCACATGGCGGAACAGCACCAGGCGTTCCGGCAGGCCCTTGGCGCGCGCCGTGCGCACGTAATCGCGGGTGTATTCCTCAAGGAAGATCGTGCGATACCAGCGCGCCGACGAGCCGATGCCGGCCACCAGGCTGATGATCACCGGCAGGATGACGAACTTCGCCGCCGATAATCCTTCGGCATAACCGGAAATCGGCGCCAGGTGCCAGATTTTCGATACCAGCCACTGGCCGCCGATGATGTAGAAAAGGCCGGAAATCGACATCATCGCCACGCACAGCACCACGCCGGCAAAATCCAGATAGGTGGCGCGAAAATACACCAGCAGGAGCGCAAAGCTGATGGCGGCAAACAGGCCGAGCACAAACACCGGCACGGCCACCGCGAGGCTCGGCGCCATGCGCGCCTTGATTTCGCGTGCGATGTCGCGCCCGTCGTCGGCGCGTCCGAAGTCGAGGGCGAACATCCTCACCGACTTGCCGTAGAAAATGGTGTCGGTCACTTTGTCGGCGCCGGCGGCCTCGGTGCGCCAGAACAGCGGCTTGTCATAGCCGCGCTCGGCCTTCCATTTCTCGATCGCTTCCGCGGTGACGCGCTTCGCGCCCAGATGCATGCGCGCCATGTCGTCGGGCGTAGTGACGACGAAGAACAGCGCAAAGGTGATGACATTCACCCCGATCAGGATCGGCAAGGCGTAGAACAGGCGGCGAATGAGGTAGGCAAGCATCGGGGCGGACTATACCAAGCTGGGTGATAAAATCCGCGCCCCCCCAATCCCCACCCGCAGGTCCTCATGCCCAGATATTTTCGTCTTTTTGCACTGCTACTGTCACTGCTGCTGGCCGGCCATGCCTTCGCGCAGGAAATGACCCCGCCCGAAGCCTTCGAAGCCGCCCGCGCCGGCAAGATCACCCTGATCGACATCCGCACCCCGCCCGAGTGGCAGCAAACCGGCGTCGCCCAGGGCGCCACGCTCATCAACATGATCCACCCGCAAGGCGCGGCCGGCTTTCTCAAGGAAGTTCTGGCCAAGACGGGCGGCAAGATGAACGCGCCCATCGCGCTGATCTGCCGCACCGGCAACCGCACTGCGCAGGTGCAGCGTTTTTTGCAGGCGCAGGGCCTTACGCAGGTCTACAACATCCCCGAAGGCATGGCCGGCAGTATGTCCGGCCCGGGCTGGCTGGCACGCAAGCTGCCGGTGGAAGCCTGCAAAATCTGCTAGTCGAGTCGGAAGCGTACCGGCAGCAAAACTTGACGCTGCGCCGTTGGCAGACCGTTGATGCCGCGCACCGCGGCGAGTGCCGCCGCATCAAGAATGGGATGGCCCGAACCGGTCGCCACCGCGGCTGCGGCGACACCGCCATTCGGCGTCAAGGTCAGCAACACGATCACATCGCCCTCGATGCCGCGTTCGATCGCCTCGCGCGGATAAAAATCCAGTTTGGCCATGGCCGCCAGCGCAGTGTTGAGCGCCCGGCCCTGCAACTCGCGCGGTTTCGCTGCCGGAGTCGGCGCTGGCGAGACGGCGGCTGGCTCAGGCGCGCTGGTGGTTTCTGGGGTGGCCAACACAGGCGCTTGTAGCACGGCCTCTAGTACCGGACGGGGAACCGGGGCGGGACGCTGCACGAAAAAACCGAACGGCCAGAGCACGACCGCATGCAGCAGCAAACTCGCCAGAATGGATAAGCCGAACCGCAACGCCATCATAGTAGCCAATGCTACCGCAACAGGTAGACTGAACGCCCTTGCCTCATTGCTGTGTCACCCATGAAACGCCTGCTTGCCCTGCTTTGCCTGCTGCTTAGCCAACTGCTGCCCATTGCGGCGCGCGCCGAGTTGCCCGATCCGGCCCGTTTTTCGGTGATCATGGAACTGGGCAACGTCAACCAGGCGCGCGCCTGGCTCGATGCGGGCCTCGACCCGAATTTCGAAGGCGCCCAGATTGGCACCGGCCTGATGATCGCCGCCTGGGAAGGCAACGTTCCACTCATGGAACTGTTTATCGACCGGGGCGCCGACCTCCACCGCGTCAACCGTCACGGCGAAACGGCGCTGATGCTGGCTGCATGGAAGGGCCGGCGCGAAGCGATGCAATGGCTGCTTGAGCGGGGCGCCCAAGCTAACCGGCCCAACCGCGCCGAACGCGAGTGGACAGCCTTGCACTACGCCGTCTTTGCCGGCCACGCCGAACTCACCGACCGGCTGCTGGAAGCCGGGGCCGACGTCAATGCCCGCTCCACCAATGGCTCGACGGTGGTCATGATGGCGGCCCGCGAGGGGCATGAAGCCATCGCCCAGCGGCTCATGGCCGCGGGCGCCAACCCGGCCATGAAAAACGACTTCGCGGATGACGCGGTTGCCTGGGCGATGCGCCAGGGCAATTACCGGATTGCCCAGACCTTCACCAGCGCCGAGAACTTCGCCGAACTGGCGCGCGCGGCGGTCGCCAGGCCGCAAGCGAAGCCGCTGCGCTCCGTGCCGGCGCCAGACCGGGTCGAGGAACACTTGCGCATGGCGCGCCTGGCGGAAGCGAAAGGCCAGCGCGGCGCGGCGCTCGCTGCCTATCGCCAGGCGCTGGCCGAACTAAAGACCCAGGCGACGCCGCCCAAAGTCGGCGCTGACAAGACGGCGAGCGGAGCAAAGACGGCAGCCAAGACGCCCAGCGCGCTGGTGATTCGCGCCAAGCGCGGCCAGCCCGAGCAGCAAAGCGCCGCACTCAGCTACAGTGGCGGCGATGAAGCAGGCATCAACCAACTGTTCGAACAGGCCCGCGCCGCGGAAGCCGCCGGACGGCGCACCGAAGCATTACAGCTGTTCCGCCGCGCATCCGAGCGCATCAAGGCTGGTCAGCAATAACATTTCAACCACACTTGGAGGACGCACGATGCGCACGACACTGCAACGACTCTCGACCGTACTTTTTGGCCTGCTGCTGGCCATTGCCCTGGGCGGCTGCGCCACCACGAGCGGCACGACCCCGCAGGAAAAACGCAAGGCCGTGTTGGACATGCGCAGCGATGTGCTGACGGAATTGTACAAACTGCGCCCCTCGACCCGCGCCGAGATCGCTGCTGCGCCGGGTTACGCGGTGTTCAGCAACGTTAATATCAATATCATTTTCGCCAGCTTCGGCGGCGGCTATGGCGTAGTCAGGGACAACCGGAGCGGCCGCCAGACATTCATGAAGATGGGCGAGGCCGGGATTGGCCTGGGGCTTGGGGCCAAGGACTTCCGCGCGGTGTTTGTTTTCCGCGACCGCGCTTCGCTGGATAGATTCATCAACAGCGGCTGGGAATTCGGCGGCCACGCCGACGCCGCCGCCAAGGCCGGCGACAAGGGCGCCGCGGTGGGCGGCGAGGCTCTGTTTGACGGCATCACTGTGTATCAAATAACCCAAAGCGGCCTCGCCCTCCAGGCCACGGTCAAGGGCACGAAATACTGGAAGGATGACGAACTGAACTGACCTCGCAGTCTCGCCACCAGAGAAGGCCACCCCACCAGCAGCTTTGCCGCCGGGCCGCCCTCATTGGCCAAATGAGGCAAAGCGGCACGCGGCGCCAGCCGCAACCCGTACCACAGCTTCAACTAAGCTCCCCGTAACAGACGAGCGCAGCGAGCAACAGTCACCCCTCCCGCGAGGGAGGGGCTGGGGGTGGGCGGGCCATCTCTTCGGCAATCGGCAGACGTGGCACGCTGTCCACCGGCGCCAGATCGCGGATCTCCTTGTCGCCGGCCACCGCCTGCAATTCCTTGAAGCGGCGCGCGGTGACCAGCACGCGGCTCTCCAGCGAGCCGGTGGCCTTGTTGTAGGCCGACACCGCCTCGGCGAGATTCTTGCCGACGCCGGCCCAGTGGTCGGCCAGCGTGCCCAGGCGCTCATACAATTCCTTGCCCAGTTGCGAAATCTTCTGGGCATTTTCGGCCAGCGCCTCCTGCTGCCAGCCATAGGCCGCCGCGCGCAGCAGCGCGATCAGCGTGGTCGGCGTGGCGAGGATGACGCGCTGCTCGACGCCACTTTCGATCAGGCCGGGATCGACTTCGAGCGCGGCGCTGTAAAACATCTCGCCGGGCAAAAACAACACGACAAAATCCGGCGCGGGCTGGAACTGCTCCCAGTACGACTTGCGCGATAATTTGGTGCTGTGTTCGCGCACTTGGCGGGCGTGGTCGAGCAATTTCTTGCGGCGCGTTTCATCATCTTCAGCGTCGATGGCATCAAGATAAGCCGC
>JAUSBB010000002.1 GCA_030652245.1 Rhodocyclaceae bacterium
GTGGCCGGTCATGAAAATGATCGGCAGTGCAATCTCGCGCTCATGCATGACGTGCTGCAGCTCAAGTCCGCTCATCTTCGGCATGCGGATGTCGAGGAGCAGGCAGCCGGGCGGCGCCGGGTCGGTCCAGGCAGCGAGAAACGCCTCCGCCGAGTTGTACGGTGCAACACGCCAACCGGCCGATTCGAGCAGAAAGGTCACGGCGCGCAGCAGCGCGGCGTCGTCGTCGATGACATGAACCAGCGGGGTGGCGGGTGGCGGGGCATTACCGGGCATTGCGCGTGTCGGGCAGGTTGAAATGGAAGACGAGGCCAGGCGGAGGATCGCGGGGCTTGACCTGGAGCCGTCCCCCGTGGGCTTCGATAATACTCTTGCAGATCGCCAGACCGAGGCCGAGGCCGTCGAATTTGGTGGTGAAGAAAGGCTCGAACAGTTGGGCCAGCGTTTCCGCCGGCACGGTTGGGCCGCGGTCGGCTACCGCGATGGTCAGATTGCCGTCGACCCGATACAGGGTAACGTTGATCGTGCGCCTGAAGCGCGGTAGTTCGCGCATCGACTCGGCGGCATTTTTCATCAAATTGAGCAGCACCTGTTGCAATTGCAGGTGGTCGGCCAGGGCGGTCGTCCCGTCCGGGAGCTGGTCGTCCATGGCGACGGGCGGCAGATCGGGCATCAGGGTGGTCAGGAGGTTGATGGCCTCGCGCACCGTGGCGGCGATGGGCCGGACTTCGCGCGCGGCCGCGCGCTTCCCCGCGAAGTTGCGGACGCGACGAATGACGCCGGCGGCGCGCTCGGTCTGGGCGAATATCTCGCGCAGCGTCTCGGTGATCAGGGCCGGATCAAGCTGACCGTGGGCACAGCGCCGCTCCATGCCTTGAGCATAGGCGGCGATGGTTGTCAGCGGCTGGTTGAGTTCATGCGCCAGGGTGCCCGACATTTCGCCGAGGATGGACAGGCGTGCCATGTGTTCGGTCTTGCGTTGCAGGTCGCGCGCCTGGGCCTGGGCGGACCGCAATTCGGTGGTGCGGCGCCGCACCAGATATTCGACGCGCACGGCGTGAATGATTCCGCCCACGAGGAGCAGTAAAAGCGCCAGCAGAAAGATGCGGTGGTTCTTGAGCACGCCCTGGAACGTGGAGGTGCGCAGGTCGGTGTAGGGGCCGAGCATCATTTCGCGGTAGAGCTCGTTGACCGGCTGGTAATCGGCGGGCACATCCCACGTCATTCCCGTGGGCGAGGGCGGCAGCGACAGCAGCGCCATGGCCACGTCCTTGGCCAATTGCCGATCGACGCCGCGCGCGGCGGCGATCGGCCAGTCCGGGTAGAGCGGCGTGGATGCCTCACAGGGGAAGCCGGCGTGTTGCTGTGGCGCCACCACCTTGTAATCGGCGGCGCGCAGCATGCCCCTGGCCGCCAACTGCTCGAACAGGCAGGTGCGGATGATGGCGGCGTCGGCATTGCCGCTTCTTACCGTTTCGATGGCCTGCCGCATCGGAAAACCGACGAACAGCAGCCGGGCGTCGCCGGCTTCCAGATCGACGCCGGCGCGCAAAAATTCGCGCGCCGCTACCAGATAGCCGCCGAAGGCATCGGGGGCCATGGTGGCAATGCGCTTGCCGCGCAAATCGGTCAGTTGCGTCAGGTCGTCACGGCTGGCCAGGGTCAGCACCACCGAGCCCAGCGACTCTTTCGACGATAGCGCCTCGCACAGCATCACCGTGGCGATGCGCTGAATGCCGAATTCGGCGGCCAGCGCCACATACTGGCTGCTGTTGGTGATAACGAAATCCAGCGCGTCGGCCTGGACTGCCTCGCGGAGCGCGGGGCCGGCCAAGGCGTGCACTTCGAAACTGCGGCCCGGAATGGCTGCGGCGAGCTGCGCCGGCAGATCATCCCAGTTGGACAATTCCTCGCCGGTGCCACGGTAAGCCAGCACCCCGATGCGCACCGGGGCCGCATTGGTCGCATTGGCCGCCAGGGCGCTGGCGGGCCAAATGATCAGCAGGATCAATAAACCCACAGCGGCGGCGAGCATGTGACGAGGTGTCATGAGACGAAATATACGCAGTTTTGCGTAGGGCGCTACGGCATCTCCACAGTTCCCTCGCAGGCGTCAGTAGCGTAGTTTGCCGGTGGCGCTTCCGGGATCAATGGCCGAGTTTCCATGCGCCGAGTTTTCGTATCCGGCGACCCATTTTGTTCATGTATAGTGGTATTGAAGAAGTTTGTCCGAAGTCAAATCAAGGAGATGCTCATGAGAACCCTCGCTTCTGCCCGTAATCTGCTGCTTACCGCCTTTACGTCGTTTGCCTTTATCTCCGCGGGGCCAGCGCTCGCTCAAGCCACTGACACCCCCAGCACGGTGCCCGGCGTCGAAATCATCGATTCGGCACAAGCCAAGGCGCTCATGGACAAGGGCGTCAAGATGTATGACGTGCGCGTCCCCGGCGACTACGCCGAAATGCACATCAAGGGCGCTATCAGCCTGCCTTACACGAGCAAGAGCGAGAATGTGCCCAACTTCGACGCCAGCAAGGACATCTGGGACGTAACCAAGCTGCCCGCTGACAAGGCCGTGCCGATCATCATCCAGGGCAATGCGCCGGCGGGTTGGCGGCATTACAAGGCCAGCGTGCTCGCCGTGAAGGCCGGCCACAAGAAGGTCTATTGGCTGCGCAATGGCATCAATGAATGGAAGGCCAAGGGTTTTCCGACTGAGTAAGGGGCAGCGACGCTTGCGAGCTGCGCGTACGGGATCGCTAGCTGTACCCCGCCCGGCCACTCAAACGTGGGCCGGGCGGTTTCTTTTTCGGTTATTTTTTCTGCGGAGTAGTTCATGAACAGCATCAAGGCCAAGATATTCCTGGGGGGCATCCTGGCGGGACTGGTTGCCCTGATTCTCGCGGCGGTGGGTGTTTACAGCACCAGCCAGGGGACTGAAGCGCTGGCCACTGTTTATGAAAAGCAGGTGGTGCCTTCGGCCGCCCTGAAGGACATCGATCGCCACCTGAAGGATATGCGCTACCGCATGTCCGCCATGCTCGTTGGCACATTGCCCGGCGCAAGCAGCGTGACCCATATCGACACGGTGAAGGGAGAAGTTCCCAAGCAGTGGGCGATCTACAAGGAAAGCATCAAGGACAGCGCCATTGATGCCGAGATCAGCGAACAAATCGCGATCATCGACCAGCAAATCGTCCAGTTGCCGCAGTTCATCGACAAGTTGGCGAAGGCCTTTCCCCTGGAAGACAAGAAAACCGTCGGCGACATGCTGGACAACGAATGGCCGGTATTCCATTCAAAGATGCTGAAGCCACTGGCCAAGCTGGTCACCTTCAGCGAGGGCGCGGTCAAACTGACCTACGAAACGAGCCTGGCTTCCGGTCGACGCCTGATTGTCGTCATTCTCGGCGTCTGCGGGGCCGGCGTGCTGATCCTGCTCGTCGGTGTCGGCTTGCTTTCCAAGAATATCAATTGCGGCGTCCAGGGCTTGAAAGAGACGCTGGCCAAGGTGGCGGAGGGCGACCTGACCGCTTCCGTACCATTCAGGCGCAGCGACGAATTCGGCGACATGGGGCGTTCCCTGGACGACACCACGACACATCTCAAGTCCATCGTGGCGGGCGTCAAGGGCGCCGCCGACCAGGCCGCGGGCGCCGCGGCCAGTCTGTCGCAGCAACTTGAACAGGTGATTGCCCG
Source organism: Rhodocyclaceae bacterium (assembly GCA_030652245.1). GTDB lineage: Bacteria > Pseudomonadota > Gammaproteobacteria > Burkholderiales > Rhodocyclaceae > Sulfuricystis. The sequence continues at coordinate 3,700 of JAUSBB010000002.1, forward strand.
GAGCGCCACGCGGGACGGGCGCGTCATGCAGGTCGCGGCGGCGATGGAAGAAATCAGCGTGGCGAATTCGGAAGTGGCGAGCGCCGCCGGTGACGCCGGCGCGGCGGTGGAGCGCAATGAAAAATACGCGCGGGACGGCGATGCGAACATGGACAAAAACCGCGCCGCCATGGACAAGGTGGTGGCGACCGCCAATCATTCGGTCGAGATCGTCAGCAACCTGAGTGAATCCATCCAGAAAATCGGCCAGATCACCACCGTGATCAGGGAAATCGCCGATCAGACCAACCTGTTGGCGCTCAATGCCGCCATCGAGGCGGCGCGCGCCGGTGAGCAGGGGCGCGGCTTTGCAGTGGTTGCCGACGAAGTCAGAAAGCTGGCGGAACGAACCAGCAGCAGCACCAGCGAAATCTCCGGCGTCGTCAAATCCATCCGTGAAGAAACCGAGGCCGCCGTTGCATCCATGGGCGAGGTCACGCAGGACCTGAAGGTCAGCAGCCGCCTCAACGAAGAGACTGACAGCGCCCTGAAACAGATCGTCACGGCGGCGAACCAGGTTACCGGCCTGGTCGGCAGCATTGCCGCCAGCACGCGGGAGCAGACCTCCGCCACCGAGGAGGTTGCGCGCAACATGGAAGAAATCTCGGGGCTCACCGAAGAAGATTCCGCGAGCATCCGCCAGGCCGGCAAAGCCGCCGACGATGTCTCTCACATCGCCAGCGGGCTGCAGCAACTGGTTGGCAAGCTCCGCGTTTAATTAGGGGCCCGCCCCCTCCCAGCCTCCCCCTCGCGGGGGAGGTGACTGTTGCGCGCTGCGCTCGTCTATTACGGGGAGCTCCCGTTCATGTCTTGGTGCGGATTGCGCCTGGCGGCGCGTGTCGACCCGGCTTGGGGCGGCCCGGCGCCGGGACTGCAGCGTGACCGCTCTGCGTCAGTTGCTGTTCGCCAAAAGTCGGCGCTGGCGGGACGGCGGGCCAGCTACGCAGTATTGCGTAGCCCACTACAGCATCTCCACAATTCCCCTGCCAGCACGATTGCCGTAGCCTCCGCTGCGCTGCATCGAAGCGTCGTGATGGTTGTGCTTCTCTCAACTTGTGGAGGAATCCAGATATGTCATTTAAATTGCACGCCGCGCTGGCTGCGCTGGCCGCCAGCCTGTTGCTCGGTTACCCGGTGGCGCATGCCACGACTCCCGAAGCGGCGCCCGCGGACGCGCCACCGCCTCCGGCCGTGCCGGTTTTCACGGTTGATAAAACCAGCCTCAGCAACGGCGGCGTGATTACCGTCACGGGCAAGACCGCGCCCGGCAAAACCGTGTATATCGAGGTGTTCAACGAAAACCCGGTGACGGGATCGTTCTTCGACAGCCGGCCGAACAAGGAAACCGGCAAGATTCCCTACAAGCTGTATATGGCCAGCGAGATCCCGGCCTACTATCGCATTCACGTGCCCAAGGAAACGCAGCCCATCCTTGACGACTTCAAGAAGGAAGGCAAGGGCTGGTCCTACTCGGGCGCGCTTTCGAATACCGGCGGCGAGGTCGTCTATCGCGAGCCGGGCAAGCACCCGATCACCGCCTACCAGGCCTCGCTGCAGGCCAGCATCGTCGGTTCGCGTGGCGAGGTGCTGCCGACCCTCGACGACAAGGAACGGGTGCGGCGCTCGATGCAGATCGTCAAGGCCCGCTTCCGCACGGTCGACAAATTGTTGGCGGCCAACATCGATCAGAAGGAAGACGGTAGCTTCACCGCCCAGATCAAGATTCCGGAAGGGTCGGCGCCGGGTAAATACACCATTATCGCCGCCACCAGCAAGAAAGCTGTCAGCGAGCCGCTCGTGGTGGAAAACAAGATCGCCCTGCCGATGATCTACATGGATAACGCCGGCACCAGCCTCAACGTTTTCGTGCCGTTCTTCCTGGTGTTGGCGCTGGCCACTTTTGGTGTGCTGATGGGCGCGGGCGGCGGCTTCATCATCAACCCGGTGATGCTGATGATGTTCCCGATTCCGCACAACGTGGTGGCTGGCACCGTCACCCCCACCGTCCTGTTTTCGCAGGCGAGCGGCGTGGTTAACTACTCGAAGATCAAGTTCATCAGCTGGAAGGTCGGCGTCACGCTGGGCATTGCCATGCTGGCCGGTGCTTTCATCGGGCCGGTGCTGACGACGATGGTCACTGTCGACGAGTTCAAGTTCGTCTTTGGCTGGATCCTCTTCGTCCTCGCGGCGCTGATGTTCTGGCAGACCACGCCAGGCTATCTCGCCAAGAACAAGAAGGAACAGGCCATCCTCAAGGAATTCCAGAAGCGCGCCGAGGAAGCTTCCGCCGCCAAGGCTGCCCGCGCCTGACCCGTCATCTCATTGAACAGGAGTTAAAAAATGTACATACACGTCAATTTCTGGGGCAACGAGTTCAAGGTCAATGTCATCGTTGGCTGTATCGGCGCCTTCCTCATCGCCGTGGTGTCGTCGATGTTCGGCTTCGGCGGCGGCCCCTTCATGGTGCCGTTGATGGCCGTGGTGCTCGGTTTGCCCATGTATCTGGTGGTTGGCAGTTCGCTGCTCGCCATCTTCTTCAGTACCGCAATGAGTTCGGCCCGGCACTACGGCTTCGGCAACTTCGACCTCGATCTGTTCCTGGTCATGTTCCCGGCCGCACTGCTGGCCGGCTGGATTGCGCCTAAGATCGCCAAGCGGATCAACCCGCTGTGGGTAAAGCGTATCGCCGTCATCGGCCTGACGCTGTTAGGTTTGTCGCTGCTTGGTTTGTTCTGAGTCGGTCTCCCCTCTCTCTGCGGCGCAGGGAGAGGGGGTGTTACGTGTAAGAGATCAAGGATGAAATAATGAGTTCGGTCAAAGCCCCCAATGTACGCGGCGTCGGCAGTCCCGGTCGCCGCACGGTATATAGCCTGTGCAGCATGTGTACCGCGCGCTGCCCAATCCAGGTCGAGGTCGTCGATGGCCGCGTGACCTGGATCCAGGGCAACGCCAGCGATCCGGCCATCGGCGCCAGCCTGTGCGCCCGTGGCGCGTCCGGCCTGCCATTCGAATATGACGACGAGCGGCCGCAGACGCCGATGATCCGCACCGGCGCCCGCGGCGCCGGCCAGTGGCGGCGCGCCTCGTGGGACGAAGCGCTCGATTACATCGCCGACAAACTGCGCGAGGTGATTGCCGAATTCGGCGGGCGCGGCATCGCGTTGTCCGATCGCGCCGGCCTCTTCACCGACCTGACCAAGTCGTTCATGCAGGCCCTGGGTTCGCCGAACTACGTCGATCACGACGTGTCCTGCGGGCAGAACGCCCACAACGCCGCACGCTCGATCTACGGCGTCGGCCGCGCCGGCGTTGGCTTCGACCTGAAGAATACCAAGCATGTCGTGCTCTACGGACGCAACATCATCGAGTCCTTCCATGTCCGGGAAGCCAAGGGGTTCATGGCGGCCGTGGCGGGCGGCATGCGCTACACCTACATCGACCCGCGCGTCACCGTGACGGCCAGCAAGGCGACCCGCTACTGGCAGACGCGCCCGAACAGCGACTACGCGCTGAACCTCGGCATCATTCACGAAGTGCTCAAGACGGAAGTCTACGACAAGGAATTTGTCGAGAAATTCTGCACCGGCATGGATGTCCTGCGCGAAGCCGTGAAGGACACCACGCCCGAGTGGCAGGAGCAACATACGGGCATTTCCGCCGCCGAACTGCGCGCCTTCGTCAAGGAAATCGCTGCCGATGCACCCAACGTGATCTTCCACCCGGGCTGGATGGTGGCGCGTCATAAGCAATCCTTCTATGTCAGCCGCTCAGCCCTGATCCTCAACGCGCTGTTTGGTTCCGTCGAGGTCAAGGGCGGCATCATCCTGGCCAAGACGCCAGAAGACGTGGGCCAGAAAAGTCTGAAGAAGCTGGTCGACCGTTCGCCCAAGGTCAAGGAGCCGCGGGTCGATGGCGCGGGGACGACCTTCCCGGCTTGCGACCCCGCCGCAGGTCTGTTGCACCAGGTGTTCGCCGCGATCGAGACGCGGCAGCCCTATGGCATCGGCGCCTATTTCGCCTATCGCCACGATCCGCTGACCGGCATGCCCGACCCGGAGGCCCTGCAGCGCGTGCTCGACAAGCTGAAATTGCTGGTGGCCATCGACGTGCGTTATTCGGAGACGACCTGGTTTGCCGATGTCATTCTGCCCGAGTCGACCTACCTGGAGCGCGCCAACATTCTCGCCCAGGTCAACGGTCCTAAGCCCGGCTTCAGCATGCGCGATCAGGCCATTGCGCCGCGCTTCGACAGCCGGCCGGCCTGGTGGATTTTCCGCGAGATTCTGCGCCGCATGGGAACGCTGGCGCACGCGGAGGCGCTCGACTTCGAGAGCATCGAGGAACTCTGGGACTACCAGCTCGAAGGCACCGGCGTGACAGTGGCGCAGATGCGCGAAAAGGGCGCGGTCAGCCTCGCCAAGGCGCCCTTCATCCAGACGCGCGACAAGCTAAAGTTCAAGACGCCGTCGGGCAAGATCGAGTTCGAGAGCGCAGTGCTGAAAAAGGCCGGCATACCCAGCCTGGCGCCTTATCAGCCGGTGGCAACGCCCACGGGCGAAAACTTCTTCCTGCTGTTTGGTCGCGCGTCGATGATGTCGCACGGGCAGTCGCTCAACACGCCGGTGCTCAACGATATTGCGCCGGAGCAGACGCTCTGGATCCATCCCGACCGGGCCAAGCCGCTCGGCATCAATGATGGCAGCGAGATTGAAATTGACGGCGGCGGGCGCTACCATGCCCTCATGAAGGCCCGCGTAACCCCCTTGATTCACCCCGACGCGGTATTCATGTTGCATGGCTATGGCGCCACCGTGCCGCTGGCCACGCGCGCCTGTGGTTTCGGGGTGGCCGATCAGCGCCTGCAAAATGGCAAGCTATTCGAGTTCGACCCGGTCGGTGGCGGCAACGCCATGACCGAAACGGTTGTCCGGGTGCGTCCGAAAGCCGCAAAGGGAGCAACGAAATGAGTAACTACATCCTGCGCCACGACGAGGCGAACTGCATCGGCTGCCAGGCCTGCGAAGTGCATTGCAAGACCAACAAGGATCTCGGCCCCGGGCCCGCGCCGTGCAAAATCATTGCGGTTGGCCCGAACAGCGCCGACCGTCCGCGGATCCGTTTCGTGTTCATGCCCTGTTTCCATTGCGAGGATGCCTGGTGTATCAATGCCTGTCCCACCGGGGCCATGCAGCGGCGCGACAAGGACGGGATTGTGTTTGTCGAGCCCAGTCTTTGCGTCGGTTGCAAGAGTTGCATATCCGCCTGTCCATGGGGCGCGCCGCAATGGGATCCGGCCAGCCGCAAGGTGGTCAAGTGTGACTACTGCAAGGATCGCATCGACGTTGGGCTGCTGCCCGCATGCGTCACGAAGTGCGTCACGGGATGTTTGTCTTTCGGCGTCATCAACGAGTTGCCCGATCCGCGGCGCGAGCGTTATGCGCAGCAGATCGCCGCCGAGGCGCCTGCCAATCCTCGCACCTGACAATAAGCAATCATGAGCGAACTCAATACGCTACCGGCGTGGCTGGATGCAGGTGCCGTCTCGCCAGCGCCGACTTTGCCGAGCGCGCTGCCGGGCTTGGCGCGCGCGCTGACGCTGAACCCGTTGCAGCGTCTGCAGCGCTTGCAGGAGTCCGGCCTGGCCGAATGTGGTTTTGCCGGCGAGCCGCTTTACCAGGCGTGGCGGCAATTCCTGCGCGGCCATGGCACTTCCGTACTGGTTGTTGACGCCGCCGGGCTCGACCCGCGCGCCCGCGGCACGGCGGCCGTGCTCGATGGCGCGCCCTGGCGCCTGGCCGAGGGGCTCCTGATCGCCGCCGGTTTGCGCGACACCACCAGGATTGAACTGTTGTTGCCCGCCGAATTGACGGGTCAAGAGGCCGGACTGCTCAATGCCTTGGATACCATCCGCGCGCGGGGTTTCCTGGGGGGGCGCCGCATCAAGGTCGAGGTGCGCCGCGACAGTGCGCCGAGTCCCTGGGGCGAGGGCCATGCCACCGATGGCACGCGCCTGATCCACGCGCCGGAAACCTGGTGCCGCGTGGCGCTGATGTTTGCCGAGCAGGGTGAAACAGCCACCGATGCGGCCTTGCTGACGCTCAGGAGCGGCCTGAATCAACGCGGGCTGATCGAGTTGACGCGCAGCGACATGCTGCGCCGCCTGATCTACGATTGGGGCGGCGGCGTTGAGGTCATGGGGCGCGACGCGGTGCTGGTCTTCGACAATGGCATGGGCGGCTTCCTGCCCCTTTCCGAAGCCGACTTGTCCTGTCAGCCGCTGACGCTGGCCAACGCGGGGATTGCTCCCGCGCCGTCGAGCCTGATGGTGCTGGCCGAGGGCGTCTGCCTGGTTGAGCAGACCCGGCGCGCGCTGTATCGCTACTGGCAACTGGCTGAAAATGAAGCGCCGCCGGTCCGTTCCATGCTGGCGCGGGCCGCGCGACTGGTGGCCGACATCACCGTCGGTCGCGGCGAGCCGCGTCACCTCGTCGAACTCAAGCAGTTGGCGCTTGAACTGGCGACGCAGGGTCTGGCGGCGGCCTGGCCGCTAGGCAGCGCGCTGCGCTATTTTCCCGAGCAATGGGAATCTCACGTGCGCCGCGAGTCATGTCCCGAGAAGCTTTGCCTGGAACGCCGCGCCGCGCCCTGTCACAGCACCTGCCCGGCCAACATCGACATCCCCAGTTTCATGGCGCATATCGGCTACGGCGATTATGACAAGGCAATCGAGGTCATTACCCGCGACAATCCCCTGCCGCTGACCTGCGGCCTGGTTTGCCCGGCGCCCTGCGAGTCGGCTTGCGTGCGGGGCGGCAGCAATGGCGCCGTCTTCATCCGGCCGATGAAGGCCAAGGCCGCCGAGGTGTGTCTCTCGGCCGGCGGTTACCCGCGCCCCGTGCTGGCGCCGCCGACCGGCAAACGCATCGGCATTGTCGGTTCCGGCCCGGCAGGCTTGACTGCTGCTTATTACCTGCGCATTCTCGGCCACGACGTGCAGATCTTCGAGTCGCAAAAAAAGGCGGGCGGCATGCTGCGCTATGGCATTCCGGCCTATCGCCTGCCGCCCGAGTTGCTGGACCGCGAAATCGAGCAGATTACCGCGCTGGGCATCCCGATTCACACCAGCGCCAAGGTCGACAACCTGGACGCGATGCGCAAAGGTTATGACGCGGTATTTCTCGGGCTGGGCACGCAGTTGTCGCGCTTCATCCCGATCGAGGGCGTGCATCAGCCCATCGTGCTGGGTGGGATCGATTTTCTGCGCAATGTCAGAGGCGGCGAGGACGTGCAGGTCGGCCCGCGCGTCGTCGTCATCGGCGGCGGCAACGTCGCCATCGACGTGGCGCTGACCGCCCTGCGGCAAGGCGCCAAGCATGTCGATATGGTGTGTCTGGAAAAGCGCCGCGAAATGCCGGCGAGTCATCACGAAATCGAGACGGCCGCGGCCGAGGGCGTCGCCCTGCATCCTGGTTGGGGGCCGGTGCGCATCGAGGAGGATGGCAAGGTCGTCTTCCAGCACTGCGACCGCGTGTTCGACGAGACCGGCCGGTTCAATCCGAAATTCGATGCCGAGCGGATTCTGAATCTCGAAGGCGATCAGGTCATTCTCGCCGTTGGCCAGGGCACCGACCTGACCAGTATCGATGGCAGCGGGCTGGAAGTCACCCGCGGCTTTATCGTCACCGATCCGCGCAGCTTGATGACGACGGTTTCCGGCGTCTTCGCCGGCGGCGACGTGGCGCATGGCCCGCGCACCGCCGTCGAAGCGATTCGCTCGGGCAAGATCGCCGCCTATTCCATCGACGCCTGGCTGCGTGGCGAGACTTTGAGCGCGAGCGTCGGCAAGCCGGTGCGCCGCGCCGAGGTGATTCCCCTGCAAGTCGTGGCGCACGAGCGCAGTTACATGCACCGCGCCGAAATGGCGGAAAAGGCGGTCGAAGAACGGCTGGGTACCGGCAATTACGTCAAGATCGAGCAGGGCCTCACGGATGCGATGGCGAGGAATGAAGCCAGCCGCTGTCTGCGTTGCGATGTCTGCATCGGCTGCGGCCTGTGCCAGCTCGCCTGCAGCGAGATGGGCGTGGAAGCATTGCGCATGGCCGAAACCACGGCCGGCCGGCTGGCTTACTTCGATTTCACGCGGCCGATGGATCTGTGCATTGGCTGTGGCGCCTGCGCGCAGGTCTGCCCGACCGGCGCCATTCGCATCGAGGACGCGGGCGGCGTGCGCCGCACGATCATCACCGGCACGGTGGTGCGCGAGCAGCCGCTGTTATCCTGCGACCAGTGCGGCGTCCGGATTCAGACGGCCGCGCAGCGTCGTTTTGTGCGGCAACGCCTGCCTGATCATATGGCGGCGCATCTGGGACGCGATCTCTGTCCCGCTTGCGCACGACAACAGGTTGACCGGCCGTGGTTGGCAAGTCGCGAGGAAATCGCCGCGCGATGAGCAAACGCCGGATTCATTCAGGAAAGGGTTGCAAATGATTGCAGATTTCGTTGCCTGGACCACCCATTTGAATGAAACCAACCGCCTGGCCTTCGCCCTCGTCACGGTGGGGGTGATGGCCGGGGTCGGGATTCTGTTCGCCACGATTACCGAAGTGATTTTCAACGTACTGGGAATCAAGTCAGGCCGGGGCGAACATCATCATTGAGCAGCCCTGACGCGCCGTAGGGAGACATCCGCATGTTCGACTGGATCGTGTATCTGCCTATTTCGGGCACGGAGATCAACGGCTTCGCCTTGATCCTGCTCGGTTTCACGGTGGGCGTGATCGGCGGCTTCTTCGGCGTCGGCGGCGCTTTCATGGTGACGCCCGCGCTCAATGTGTTCGGCTTCCCGATGGCCTACGCCATCGGCACCGACATGGCGCATATCGCGGGAAAATCGATCGTCGCGACGGCGAAGCACCGGAAATTCGGCAACGTGGACGTCAAGCTCGGCGTGTTGATGATCGTCGGCACGGTGATCGGCATCGAAGTGGGCGCAACGCTCATCATGTGGCTCGAAAAGATCGGCCGCATCGGGCCGATTGTCCGGACGACCTACGTCATCCTCCTGTTCGGCCTCGGCTTTTTCATGTTGGTGGAATACATCAAAACCGCCCGGGGACTGAGCAAGGGAGCCCCGTCGGCGGATGTCGGCAAATCGAAACTGGCGCTGCGGATGCAGCAAATCAACCTGCCGCCGATGATCGATCTCAAGGTGTCGGGTTTCAAAATCTCCCTGTGGGTGATCGTCGGCGTTGGCGTTCTTACGGGTTTTCTGGCCGGTTTTCTGGGTGTGGGCGGCGGCTTCATCCGCATGCCTGCCCTCATGTATGTCATCGGATCGCCGACGAAGGTGGCGGTGGGCACCGACCTGTTCGAGGTGATGTTTTCGGGGGCTTACGGCGCATTCTCCTACGCCATGAAGGGCCGGGTGGAGATACTGGCAGCCGTCATCATGCTGATCGGCGCCGCCATCGGCGCCCAGATCGGGGCCACGGCAACGCTGTATGCACGGGGAACGATCATTCGTCTTTATTTCGCCTACACCATGATGGCCGCAGGCGTCTCGGTCATTTTCAAGCACATCTCCGAGGAGAACAAAGCGGTTTACCAATTCGCGCTGAACGAATGGGCGAAAGCCACTTCGGGACTGAGCGACAAAGTCGATCTGGGTATCTGGCTGAACAACAACAAGGAAGCGGTCAAGGCGTGGCTGGTGCAACAGCCCGAAGCGATCCAGCAGGCGCAGGCGCTGGCCAAAATGTGGTCGAGCTACTCGGGCTACCTGATGCTCGGTTCCGCCTGCGGCCTCTCCGCGGTGATCATGTTCTGGCTGGTCAGGGGGGTTCTGCGCGAGAGGGCCGAGGCACGTACCGTCGAGACAGTGGCGCGGGAAGGCGCCCGGGGGCAGATGGTCATCGCCGCAAGCTGCCAGCCAGCCGACCTGCCGGCCATCCGGATGGGCGCCCAGATTGCGCACGGCATGGGGGGGCAGACGGTTCTGCTCGTCTGCGAGGAGGCGGGCGTCTGCGAGAGCCACATCCAGGAAGGCAAGCAGATCCTGGAGCAAGCAGGCATTACGCCGACCCTGAAGTTTGTCCAGGGTACGCCCCACAAGGAAATCCTCGCCGGATCGGCCGATGCGCACATCCTCGTGATGGGCTCGCGGCCACTCGACCCGGCGCGGCCGAATTTCTACCTGGGCGACAACACGACCAAGGTGGTGCGGAGCATGACCACGTCCACCCTGGTGGTGCGGGGTCGCGATCAGGTACGGAAGATCCTGCTGTGCCTGGATGTTCCGCACAGCCAGGCCACGGTGGCCATGGCGCGGGAGGTTGCCCTGGCAACCGGCGCGACGCTCGAGATGCTCTATGTCGCCGCGCTGCCGACGCTTTTCACTGCTTACACTGCCGAGATGCCCCCCGGATTGGACCACTCCGCAGTGAAAGATTTCCTGTCGGAGTATTACGAGAAGGAACTGAAGATCCTCGCCGGAATAAAAGACGAATTGTCCGCAGCCGGGGTGCGGGAGGTTTCGGTGAGACTGCGGGAAGGGATTGTCGAGGAAGAAATACTCAGGGAATCCGTCGAGGGCGATTTCGACCTCATCGTACTGAAGGAAGGCTTCCTCAAGACCCCCTTCGGCTTGTTCCTCGGCCGACTGTCCTCCAGCGTGGCGGCACATTCGCCACAGGCCTCGGTGCTGATCGTGAAAAGGTGAAATATCCTTATTACTAAAACGGTAGAAGCATGGTTGTTTATGTGGGTATTAATAACTACAATCGCGCTCGGAGGTGAGTAAGGCAACAGAGATCGTGTGGGGGGTGGCCGCAGTGCGGCAACGGGATTTCAATCGGCAATAACAGGAGGGGTTTGTCATGAAGATACTCGTAGCAACGGATGGTTCTCAGGCATCTGACAAGGCAGTGGATGTGGCATTGGCGCGTGCGCGGCTGGCTGGGGATCAGGTGATCATCGCCAACGTCTCCGAGATATTTTGTCCAGTGGGCGTTACCGAGCTGGATCCGACGATTTTCGAGGAGGCGTCGCGCAAGGAATCCGCGGCGATCATTGCCGCAGCGCTGGCGCGGGCCAAGGCGGCCGGCATCGAAGCGCAGACGGTCCAGGAGTCGGGCCCACCCGCGGATACCCTGATCAGTATTGCCAAACGGGAGGGGGTGGGAGAAATATTCATCGCTTCGCATGGCCGTCATGGTCTGGCGCGTCTTGCCATGGGTAGCGTGTCGACGCGCGTCGTCGAATGGGCGCCCTGCACGGTTACCGTTGTCAAATAAACAGGAGAGAAAAATATGAGCGAACAATCAACGCATGATGCCTATGAAGCCAAGGCAAAATCGACCTTTTCGGCCGAGCGGAAGGAGGATTATTTTGTGCTCGTGGTCTCCGCCATCACGGCGACACTGGTGCTGACGGGAGTCATTGGCCCCGGCTTCTTCAAGTCCCTGTTTTTCTGATTCGGGAGATACAAAATGAGCGGTGGTGGAATCGGTGTCGAGTTCAGTCTGAAAAATCTCCCCAAGATGTTGCCGGGGCTAATTCTTTGTGCAATCTTCGGTTGGCTGGCGCTCCAGTGGGATGCCACGATGAGCAATTGGAACCGCGACTTCAAGGAAGCTGAAAAGGTTTTGAAGGCGGTCAATGATGGCAAGGCGCCAGCGAGCTTTGCCGAGTACAAGCAGAAGCACGCAGACAGCTTCGCCAAGAAGAACGAAGAGTTCAAGGCCGCCGAGGCAGCCTTCAAGGCAGCGCCGGCGGGCGGCGACCCGTCCGTCAAGGCGCCGAAGAAGCCCTCGAAGCCGGTCGTGCTCAAGGAGGCCGATTTCAATCAGGTCGCCCAGGCCAAGGCGATCCCCGGCACGCTGTCGTTCGGCAACCTGATGATCTCCTTCCAGTTGACCTATGTCGCCATGTTGCTGCTGGTCGGCATGCTGATCCGCAACACCGTCGGTCTGCCCGAAGTGTTCAAGGCCGGCACGGTGGCTGCGCGACCGCTGATCAAGCCGGGCATCATCATCCTCGGCGCCTACTACATGTGGTCCGACGTGCTGAAAGTCGGCTTTTTCGGCCTGGCGCTGGTGGTGGCTTTCGTCATGGGCACGCAGGTGCTCATCTCGCTCTGGGCCAAGCGCGCCAAGGTCGATTCCGGCCTCGCCGGCGTAATGGCGGCGGGTGTCGGTGTCTGCGGCGTTTCGGCGGCGGTAGCGGTAGCGCCGGTGGTCAATGCCAAGCCGCGCGACTTCTTCTACGCCATCGGCACTATTCTGCTGTTCGGCACGGTCGGCCTGTTTACCTTTCCCTACATCGGCAAGGCGCTTGGCATGAGCGATCCGGTCTTCGGCGCCTGGGTGGGTACGGCCATTCTCAATACCGCGCAGCTCGTCGCGGCCGCCTCCTGGTATAGCCACGAGTCGCTGCTGACGGCCAACGTCATCAACATCGTGCGCGTTGGTTTCATCCCGCTGATTGTGCTGTGGACAATTTATTTTTATGTCGTCAAGCCAGCCGTCGATGCAGGGCACGAGGGCCAGAAGATCAACGTCTGGGAAGTTATCACCAGCAAGTTTCCGATCTTCGTGTTCGGCTTCTTCATCATGGTGACGATGAACGAAATGGGCTTCTTCACCCCCGAGCATCGCAGCATCCTGGCCGCCGACCTGCTGAAACTCTTTTTCGCCATTGGTTTCGCTGGCGTGGGTCTCAACATCGCCTTCGACGACCTGAAGAAAGCCGGTGGCACGGCCTTCTTCATCGGCGTGGTAGCGGCAACGCTGAAGGCCGTGCTGGCAGCCGTTGCCGTCATGGCGATCGGCGCGGATGCCTTCAAGGTCAAGGGCTGATTCGGCTCGACAACCTGCAATCGGGGCATCTGCGGATGCCCCGATTTTTTTGACCCTTTTCCGTCTCACAGCCTATGACATTTTCTCGCATCCTGCTCTGCGTCGATGGCGAGCCGCACACCGAGGCGGCCGTTCTGCTGGCGCTCGATCTGGCGCGCGTGCATGGGGCCGTTCTCGACGCGCTGTATGTGGTCGACCCCTATCTCAAGAAATTCACCAATGAAATTTATGCAATCAACCGCGACGAGTGCCGCGCGCACCTCGATCGCAGTCTGGCAGCCGAGGGAGATGCCGCGTTGGACGGCCTGATCACGCGTGCGGCGGCAGCCGGCATGGTCGTTGGCCGCCTGCTGGAGCATGGCCTGCCGGAAGAGGTGATTCCGCATCTGACGGTCGCCGGTGGTTACGACCTGGTCGTCCTCGGCGGCAAGCGTTTCAGCGGTCGTTATGAACGCTGGACTTCGCGCGACCTGCCCAGCCGGTTGGACGGCAAACTGAGTGTGCCGGTGCTCTTGGCGCGTGTCTGAATATCTGTTTGAGCGCAGCCGTCTGGTTGCCGCGCCGCCGGAATTGATTGCGCAATTTTTTGCGGAAGGCGAAGCCTGGTATCGCCTCAATCCCGAATGGGAGGTGCTGGCGCTGGAAAAGGCCGTGGGTGGTGACAGGCTGAAGGTGCGCTACGAGCGTAGCGAGCAGGAGGTCGAATATTGTCGCCGTCCCGCCAGCGCCGACTTTTCAGAAACGGGCGGGATTGTCGAGTTGATGGGGGAGGTGCCCCGGACGATCACGCTGACCTGGGATCGGCAGGATGGCGGGCCGACGCGACTGGGTTACCGCGAGACCTTTGCTGAATCCCCAGAAATCGAACGCGTGGCCGAACTCAATCTGTGGCTCGATGCGGCTGGTGGCTATCTGACCCTGGCTGCGCGCACTGACCGCAAGGCGCGCCTGGGGCGCTGGCTGCTCGATCGTTTCTGGCTGCGCATGAGCCCCATGTCGCGCCGCATTTCGCTCATCATTATCGGCATGGAAGCCTTGGCGCTGCTGCTGTTTATCGCGATTTTGCTGATCTATCGGTTCATCGGCTGAGCGTTGACCGCCCATGCCGTGGCTTACAGCGGGCCATCCGCCTCCTTGCAGGCGATGATGATTTTCTCGACCAGCTCGTCGAGTTCGATTGGTTTGAGACAGTAATCACTGGCGCCGTGTTCGAGGCCCATGATGCTTGCCTGTAGCGAAGCATGCCCTGTCAGCATCAGCACGGGTAAATGCGGCGCCTGCCGCTTGATCCGGCTCAGGCATTCCATGCCATCGGCGTCCGACAGCATCACGTCTAGAACCACCACGTCCGGCCAACCGTCGCAGACCTCGGGCATGGCGTCACGGCAGCGCGTGGCCGTCTTCACCTCGAACCCCCGACGCTGGAGCCGCCGCGAGGTGGTTTCGAGAAAATCCTCCTCGTCGTCAACCAATAAAATATTCCTGGGTTGTTTCATGTTCCGTCGGTCTCGATTCGAAATGCTTATTCCCGCCGAAGGGCGTTAATAAGTTTTATTAATATAACATTATACAAAGATATCCTAACATTCCGCATCCAAAAATTGCATTCGCGACCTGGCAATGTCATCCGACGATTCGCACCCAATCGATTCGCCTCCATTTTGCTCCGTACGCGAGGGGGAGGCGTACTACGCAAGGCAAAAATACCTGTTTGCGCTGGTGTTCGTCGTCGTCGCCATCGTCCCGCTGCTGATCCTGAATTACAACGCTGCCAGTTTCTATCGTGCCTCCTGGATCGAAAAAACCTCCGTCGAGCTCGCTACCCTAGCTGGTGACCGCCGGGAGTTGATCGACCATTTCCTGGCGGCGCAGGAAGACCAGCTTGCCGGCTTCCTGTCGCTCTACGCTCCCGAGGCGCTGCGTGAGGGCAAGCGGCTGGAGACGTTGTTTGCCGCCATGAATCGCAGCGGAGTGATCACCGACATTGGCGTGATCGACCGCCACGGCAATCATCTGGCCTACCACGGGCCTTATGAGAAGGAACTGGCCGGCAGGAATTACGCCGGGGCCGAATGGTTTGCCGAGGTCATGCAAAGCGGGCGCTACGCCAGCGATGTGTTTAGCGGTTATCGCAAGGTGCCGCACTTCATCGTCGCCGTGGCAGACCCCACCCGCACAGGGATTTTGCGAGCGACCATCAATTCGACGCTGTTCAACAGCCTGGTGGAAAGCGCCAACGTCGGGCCGGATGGCGACGCCTTCATCGTCAACCGGCGCGGCGAACTCCAGACCCCGAGCCGCCTCGGTCGCACCGCGGTGACGCCGGAGGAGCTCGCACGTTTTGCCGCCCTGGAGGCGTCGGGCGGCAAGGGAAAGCGGCAGGAACAGGGCGAGCGGATTTATGGCGTCGCCGCGGCGAATGGCGGGCAATGGCTGCTGGTGCTCGAAACCAACGTGGCCGCTTCGCTCGCTTCCTACGACAACGCGCGGCGCCGTGATTCCGCGCTGGTGGCGTTTGCTGCCGCGCTGATCATCCTTGTTGCGGTGCTGCTGACGCATTCCATGGTGGGCCGGCTGGCCCGTGCCGAGCGCGAACGCAGCCTGCTGACGAATCAGGTGCGCGAGGTCGAGAAGCTGGCACTGATCGGCCGTCTCTCGGCCAGCGTGGCCCACGAAGTCAACAACCCCCTGCAGATCATCACGGACCAGGCCGGTCTGATCGACGAACTCCTGGAAGATGAGAACCCGGCCGGCATCACCTACTTCGACGATTACCGCAAAGCCATCGGCAAGATCCGCAAGCAGGTCGGGCGCACCAGCACGATTACGCACCGGCTGCTCGGCTTTTCCCGCGCCCAGGACAATGTCCTGTCCGATACCGACATCAACCAGTCCGTGGAAGAGACGACGGCCCTGCTCGAACACGAGGCCCAGCGCCAGCGGATCACCATCGTCCGGCATTACCAGGATGATCTGCCGGCGGTGCACACCGATGCCGGTCAGTTTCAGCAGGTCGTCCTGAACATCCTGCACAACGCCTTGGACGCCATCGGCAGCGACGGTACGATCGAAATCACCAGCCGCCGCGACGGGGCGCACATTGTCGTGGACTTTGCGGATAGCGGCCCCGGCCTGACGGCCGAGGTGCTGGGGCACCTGTACGACCCGTTTTTCACCACCAAGCCCAAGGGCAAGGGTACCGGACTCGGCCTGTTCGTTTCGCGCGACATCCTGGCGCGGCTCGGCGGCGAACTGACCGTGGCCAACCGTGCAAAGGGCGGCGCGGTGTTCTCGGTGCGCCTGCCCTTGACGGCGGCGGTGACCTGATTTTTTTGAAACACGACTACCTGGGGAGGTAATGCAATGAAGGTGCTACGAGAGTTTTACGATTTGATGATGCTGGGCGCGAGCAGTTACGCGCAGTGGGATATCGACACTTCGCAACGAATACTCCACGATCGCCGCCGCATGGCGATTCTGGGCTTGCTGATGCTGCCCATTTTGCTGATCGGCGTGGCCTTTGCCGACCAGGTGAGCGATGCCTTGCCGAGCATGCTCGGCAGCAAGCAGGCCTACGGCCCGGCCTACTACACGACGACGATCTTCCTGGCTTCAATCGCGGTCGGCGTCGTCGCCGGACTGATCACCGGCTGCATCGGCGCGGGCGGCGGCTTCATCATCGCGCCGGCCCTGATGAGTGCGGGCGTCAAGGGCATCCTCGCCGTGGGCACCGATCTCTTTCACATCTTCGCCAAGGCCATCATGGGCAGCGTGCTGCATCGCAAGCTCGGCAACATCTCGGTCTCGCTGGCGGTCACCTTCCTGATCGGCTCCATCGCCGGCGCCACGCTCGGCGGCTACATCAACCGCACGCTTTACGAGCTGAACCCGGTGTTGTCGGACGCCTTCATCACGACGATCTACGTCTTTTTGCTGGGCTTCCTCGGCTTCTACGGCATGACCGATTATTTCCGGATGCGCAAGGCTGCTGCCGCGCCGCCCAAGCCAGCCAAGCCCGCCCAGTCGAGCAAATCGGCCAAAGCGGCTGGAGAGCCCAAGAAAGCCGCGGTGGTTGATGACATGACCGGCCTGGCCCGCAAGGTCCAGTCCGTCAATCTGCCGCCGATGATCCACTTCGACGAAGGCGTGGTGCCGGGCGGCCGCAAGGTTTCCGCGCACTTTCTCGTCGTCAGCGGCTTCATCGTCGGTATCGCGGCCGCCATCATGGGCGTGGGCGGCGGCTTTCTCACCTTCCCGATCTTCGTCTATGTGTTGGGCGTTTCCGCGTCCACCACGGTCGGCACGGACATTCTGCAGATCGTATTCACCGCCGGTTACGCCGGCATCGGCCAATACGCCATCTACGGTTTCATTTTCTATACCCTGGCGATGGGCATGCTGCTGGGTTCGCTGTTCGGCATCCAGATCGGCACCCTGGTCACCAAGGTGGTTTCCGGCGTGACGATCCGCGGCTTCTTCGCCCTCGCGGTGATGTCGGCCTTCGTCAACCGGATCTTCGCCCTGCCGAGCAAGCTCGCCAGCATGGGCTACATCCCGATGACCCAGGAGACCGGGCAGATCGTCGAACGCATCGGCATCGGCATCTTCTTTGTTGCACTCGGCAGTTTCACGGTCTGGGTCTTCTGGACTTTCTTTGCCAACATCAAAACGCTCAAGCGGGAGGACTGATCATGATTCACGACAAAAAAGAATTCGGCATCGGACTCGCCCTCCTGACGGGCTTCTTCCTCGTCCTGTTCGCGATCTTTAGCCCCTTGCTCGAAGGTGGCAAGAACACCATCGACTATCTGGACGGTGTCTTCAACTCCATCTCCAAGAACTCGGCCTATTACATTCCCGATCTTGCCGAAAAGGCCAAGAAACACGAGGGTTCCAGCGTTACGTTGAGCATCAAGGCGACGGACGACGGACAAGCCGGGCGGATGAACAAGCTGTTCACGGCCGCCGGCGCCACCGTGGTCGCCGAGGGAGTGAAGCTGAGCGTTTCCGGCGATATGGGCCAGCTGCTCAAAGGGGCGCTGGCCGATGCCGACCTCATGTTCAACAACGCGGGCGACAAGGTGACTGAAAAGTATGGGGTCGAGCCCAAGCGTGCGTTGTACGACTGGCACCGCGCCCTCTCCACGATGGGCAAGGAGTTGGACAAGCAGAGCAAATTCGCCGAGAGCAAGACCGTGCGCGATGTGCAGACCAAGGGTGTGGAACCAGCTTATAACTACTTCGGGATCAAGGCGATCCCCATGAGCAACATGCTTTGGGTGGTCCTGGCAGCCCTGGTTGGTTATGTGATTTACACGATCTGGTATGGCTACGCTATCCTCTTCATGTTCGAAGGCTGGGGACTCAAGCTGGAACACTGAGTCCCGTTGGTGTTTTCCCGGGCCGGGGAGAGCAGTCTCCCTGGCCCGATTCATTTTCGGGTAGCCATGTTCAAGTTCCTTGCCAAATTGTTCCAGCCGCGCCCCAGGCTCGGCGCCGAAGAAATTCAGTCGGCCTTTCTGGAGCAATTCCGCAACTTTCGCGCCCTGCTCACGGCCAACAACAATGCGCTTGAGCTGATGTCGTCGGCCGAGGACATGCTCCATTCGGGCAAGCCATTCGGCATGGCCTTCGTGCGCGGCGAGCTGACGGCGCTGACGGTGAACGTCTACAAGATGGTGCACAGCCTGACGGTGCTCTCCGACGGCCGTTACCGCGATCTTCACGGTCGCTTCACGAGCATCACCGACGAGATTGAGGCCATTCTCTCGCGCCAGCCGGAGGTGGCAGGGACCGCGCTGGTGCTCGGCATCGACGACATCGACCGCGGCGTCGTCGATCAGGTCGGGGCGAAAATGGCCAACCTCGGCGAGATGAAGAAGCACCTCGGCCTACGCGTCCCCGATGGCTTTGTGGTCACCGCCGCCGCCGCCCTGCATTTCATGGAGGTGAGCTACATTCAGGACGAGATCAATCGCCGCCTGAAGACGCTCGACATCGAAAACCTCGAAGCCCTCTACACGGTGAGTTCGGACATCCAGGACCTGATCAGGTCCACTCTGTTGCCCGGTAATCTCGAGCGGGCGATCCAGCAACAGGTCGAGCAGCTTGCCGCACGGGTGGGGCGGCCGCTCACCGTCTCGATGCGTTCGAGCGCCCTCGGCGAGGACGGCATCCAGGGTTCCTTCGCCGGGCAATACCGCACCCGTCTGGGGGTGGGCGAGGCTGACATCCCGCTGATCTACCGGGACATCCTGGCCGGCAAATACCAGAGCCAGGCCATTATCTACCATCAACAGCGCGGCTATCGGCACCAGGACGTGCTCATGTGCGTCGGCTGTCTCGTCATGGTCGACGCCAGCGCGAGCGGCGTGGCCTATTCGCGGCCCGCCGACGACCCGGAGGGACGCTGGGTCATCATTCACGCCGCAACGGGATTGGGCACCCAGATCGTGGACGGTAGTTCCGCCTACGACCTGCTGCATGTCTCGCGCGAGGCGCCGCACGACGTCACCTGGACCCATCTGGCTGACGCACCGGGCGGCAAGAGTTGTCTGACCGAAGAAGAGGCGCGCGAACTGGCGCGGGCGTCGCTACTGATAGAAAGTCATTTCGGTGCGCCGCAGGACATCGAGTGGGCGTTCGATCGTCACGGCAAGCTGTTCATTCTCCAGGCACGGCCCCTCGATGCGGGGACGGGGCTAGGCCTTGCCGTGCCTGAAACGGATCTGGAGCCAGCGGGACAGCCAACGGACCGGTTGCCCATGCTGACGGGCGGTGTTACGGCCAGCCGGGGCGCCGCCGCGGGCGAGGTGTTCAAGGTGAACTGCGCCCTCGACATTCTCGAATTCCCGAAAGGCGCGGTGCTGGTGGTGGAGACGCCCTATCCGGAATGGGCCGTGCTGATGAATCGTGCCGTGGCCGTCGTCAGCGAAACCGGCCAGAGTGCCACCCACCTGGCGACCGTGGCGCGCGAATTCGGCGTGCCGGCGCTGTTCGACCTGCCGGGCGCGACGGCCCGGCTCGAAAATGGCCAGACGATTACGGTGTGCGCCACGGCGCGCCGTGTTTATGAAGGTCGTGTCGACGAACTGCTGAAGACCGCGCCGAATCCGCCCAACCTCATGGCGGGCAGTCCGATTCATACACTGCTCAAGGATGCGCTCGCCCATATCACTCCCCTGCATCTGACGGTCCCGGATTCGCCGTTTTTCAAGGCGGCAAATTGTCAGACTCTGCACGACATCACCCGCTTCTGCCACGAGAAAGCGCTGGCCGAAATGTTCAACTTCGGCCGTCGCTATGGCGCGCGCGACAAGTCGGCCAAGCAGTTGTACGTGGTCGGCATGCCCTCGCAGTGGTGGGTCATCAACCTGAAGGACGGCTATCGGGAGGACACCGATCTGGCGAGTCCCTTCATCCGCATCGAGGACATTGTTTCCGAACCGATGTTGGCGATCTGGAAGGGCATGACGGCGGTGCCCTGGGAAGGGCCGCCGCCGGTCAGTCTGCGCGGCTTCGGCGCCATCATTGCGCA
>JAUSBB010000006.1 GCA_030652245.1 Rhodocyclaceae bacterium
CGCGCAAGCTGCGCCAGGCGATTGCCCTGGCCATCGATCAGGAAGAATTCATTTCGATTTTCCAGAATGGGCGCGGGATCGCCGCGCACGGCCCGATCCCGCCCGGCATTTTTGGTTATCGCGCTGGCCAGGCAGTTGCTCGCCGAGGCCGGCTGGCCGGATGGCCGGCATGCCAGGACTGGCGAGCCGCTGGTGGTTCATCTGGATACGACCGCCACCGGCGTGGGGGCGAAGACGCGCATCGACTGGCTGAACAAGCAATTCCAGAAGATCAATGTCCAACTGGTTGTGCGCAGTACCGATTACAACCGTTTTCAGGAAAAGGTGCGCAAGGGCGCGGTGCAGTTGTTCTATCTGGGCTGGAATGCCGACTACCCCGATCCGGAGAACTTTCTTTTCCTGCTGTATGGTCCGCAGGGCAAGGTCAGGCACAACGGCGAGAACGCCGCCAACTACGCCAATCCTGAATATGACCGGCTATTCGAACAGATGCGGGCAATGGAGAACAGCCCTGAGCGTCAGGCGCTGATCAGCCGCATGATAGCGATTTTGCAGGAAGATACGCCCTGGGTCTGGGGCTTTCATCCCAAGGATTACAGCCTGCACCACGCCTGGCTGCAAAACCGCAAGCCCAGCAAGGTGGGCAACAACACGCTGAAGTATCAGCGCGTCGATGCGCCGCTGCGGCAGAGCTTGCGGGATCGCTGGAACCCGCCAATCGTCTGGCCGCTGGGCCTCTTGGCGGCATTGCTGGTGATGGTGGCGCTACCGGCGATCCTGAGTCATCGGCGGCGTGAAGCCGCAACGGCACAGCGCTAGTTCAGGCCGGGCGTGCTGTCCGTACGAGGTAATTGACGCTGGTATCGTTGCCGAGCTTGTAGGTCTGGGTCAGCGGGTTGTAGCTCATGCCGATGACTTCGGTCACGTCAAGGCCGGCTTGACGGGCAAAGCGGGCGAGTTCCGCCGGGCGCAGGAACTTGGCGTAATCGTGGGTGCCCTTGGGCAGCAGATTGAGAATGTATTCCGCGCCGATCACCGCAAACAAATAGGCCTTGGGGTTGCGGTTGATGGTGGAGAAGAAGACCTGGCCACCCGGTTTGACCAGCGTAGCGCAGGCGGCAATGGTGCTGGCCGGGTCGGGAACGTGTTCCAGCATTTCGAGGCAGGTGACGGCGTCGAAGCTGGCGGGGGCTTCCGCCGCCAGGGCTTCAGCAGAAACCAGCCGGTAGTCGACAGTTCGGCCGCTTTCCAGCAGGTGGAGCCGGGCGACCCCGAGCGCTTTTTCGGAGAGGTCGATGCCGGTCACGCTGGCGCCGCAACCGGCCATGCCTTCGGTCAGCAGTCCGCCACCGCAACCGACGTCCAGCACACGCTTGCCAGCCAGTCCCACGCAACGATCAATCCACGCCAGCCGCAGTGGATTGATGTCGTGCAGCGGCTTGAACTCTGAATTCGGGTCCCACCAGCGATGGGCCAACTCGCTGAATTTCGCGACCTCCTGCGGGTCGACGTTCGCTGTGGTGTTCATTAGTGCCTTCCAGAAATTGAAAAGCCCTGCAGTGCAGGGCTTTCCAGTGTGGATGAAGCGAGAGCTTAGTTTTGCGTGCCGATCACTTCGATTTCGACGCGACGGTCAGGCTGCAGGCACTCGATCAGTTTCTTGGACTTGACGACGCTCTTGCCGCACTTGTCGCCAGTAACCGGCTGCTTCTCGCCCTTGCCTTCCGAGTAGACGCGGTTGGCTTCGACGCCCTTGCCGACCAGGTAATCCTTGACAGCGGCAGCGCGGCGCTCGGAGAGTTTCTGGTTGTAGGCATCCTTGCCAATGCGGTCGGCGTGGCCAACGGCGATGATGACTTCCAGCTTGATACCCTTGATGTCGGCGGCGAGCTTGTCCAGCTTGGCTTTGCCTTCGGCGCGCAGCACGGCCTTGTCGAAGTCGAAGAGCGCGTCGGCGGCCAGGGTCACTTTCTTGGCGGCGGGCTTCGGCGCGGGAGCGGGAGCCGGTGCCGGAGCGGCAGCAGGAGCAGCCTTGGGCGCTTCTTCTTTCTTGGCCAGGTCGGGATCGCACTCGGCAATCGCCATGGCGGGTGTCCAGTAACCGGTACGCCAGCACAGGCCGGTACCGCTCTTGGCGACAACGCCGCGTTGGTCGATGACGTAGCCGACGGTACCTTTCATGTCAACGCCGGGCGTCTGCGCCTGAGCGGCGACGCCGATGCTTGCCAGCGTGGCGGCCAGCAGAATGTTTTTGGAGACGAGTTTGATCATGGTGGTCTTCCTTCGGATGAGATGTTGGTTAGGTGGTTAGGCGGTTGGAGTTTATTAAATCTAGCCCTGACTTATCAGCGCATTCTGCCACATTCTGGTCTTCATCGACAATAGCTGAATATCGAGATCAACCGGGTGTTTGTTGTCTATGCGCAACTTGCCGGCCACCCAGACATGACTGACCTGCTCGCGCCCGGCGACGTAGACCAGATGGGAAGCCGGGCAGTAACAGGGCTGCATCTCCCAGGCATCAAGGCGCACCGCCAGTAGATCGGCGGCCTTGCCCGGTTCAAGCGAGCCGATAGCTTTATCCAGCCCAAGCGCCCGGGCGCCCTCCAGGGTGGCCATTCTGAGGGCTTGATGAGCGGGCAGGCTGGCGGCATCGTGATTGGCCACCTTGGCCAGCAAGGCGGCGTGGCGCATTTCCTGGAACATGTCGAGCCGGTTGTTGCTGGCCGCGCCATCGGTGCCGAGCCCCACGCTGACGCCGTGTTTGAGCAATTCACCCACCGGGGCGATGCCGCTGGCCAGTTTCATGTTCGAGGTCGGGCAATGGGCGACATGGCAGCCATGGGTGGCCAGCAGCGCGATTTCGTCCGCTTCGAGGTGAACGGCATGGACGGCGATCAGCCCCGGCCCGAGCAGGCCGAGGCGGCGTAGCCGCTCCAGCGGGCGCACGCCATGTTCTTTCAGGCTGGCGGCGATTTCCTCGCGGGTTTCGTGAAGATGGATGTGCACCGGCTGGTCAAGCTGATCGGCGATGATGGCGATGCGTTCGAAAGTACTGTCGGCGACGGTATAGGGTGCGTGCGGCGCCAGACAAAATGAAACCAGGGGTTCGTCGAGCAGGGCTTCCCGTGTTGCCAAGCCCTTGTTGAGGTAGTCCTCGGCCCCGCTGCCATACGCGCTAGGGAATTCAAAGACCGTAAGCCCCAAGGCCGCGCGCATGCCGGCGGCCAGGGCGGCAGTCGCAGCCGCCCGCGGGAAAAAGTACATGTCGTTGAAGCAGGTGATGCCGCCCTTCAGCATTTCCCAGCAGGCCAGGAGCGTGCCGTCCTGGACGAAATCGGCCGAAATATGGCGACTTTCGGCCGGCCAGATGCGGTCGGCAAGCCAGCGCATCAGCGGCATGTCGTCGGCGTAGCCGCGCAGCAGGCTCATGGCGGCGTGCGTGTGCAGATTGATCAGGCCGGGCAGCAGGACGTGCTCGGTCAGCCGAAAATGCCGTTTGGCGACATAGCGCGTCGCCGCCTCCGCGGTAGGCAGCAGGTCGAGGATGCGGCCATCTTGAATGGCCAGGCTGTGATTTTCGAGCACCGTATCGGCGGGCTCGACGGGGATGATCCAGCGCGCATCGATGAGCTGGTCGATTTCTGCTGCTGACGGGGGGCTGGGGGGGGCGGTCATGCTAAGATTGTAAGCTTTTCAATGCCCCTTCATTGCGGGGCCGGCTACCCACATGACTACTGCTTTCGCCAAGGAAACACTGCCGATCAGCCTTGAGGAGGAGATGCGCCATTCCTACCTCGATTACGCCATGAGCGTGATTGTCGGGCGGGCGCTGCCAGATGCCCGCGATGGCCTGAAACCGGTGCATCGCCGCGTGCTGTTCGCCATGCACGAACTGAATAACGACTGGAACAAGGCGTACAAGAAATCGGCGCGCATCGTCGGTGACGTCATCGGTAAGTATCACCCCCATGGCGACACCGCCGTCTATGACACGATCGTGCGCATGGCGCAGCATTTTTCGCTGCGCTACATGCTGGTCGATGGCCAGGGTAACTTCGGTTCCGTCGATGGCGACAACGCGGCCGCGATGCGTTACACCGAGATACGCATGGCCCGCATCGGCCACGAACTGCTGGTCGATATCGACAAGGAAACCGTCGATTTCGGCCCGAACTATGACGGCGCGGAGAAAGAACCGCTGGTCATGCCGGCGCGCATCCCGAACCTGCTGATCAACGGCAGCGCCGGCATCGCCGTCGGCATGGCGACCAATATCCCGCCGCACAACCTGAATGAGGTTATCGACGGCTGTCTGGCGCAGCTCGACGATCCGGCAATCGACATCGAGGAACTGATCAAGATCATCCCGGCGCCGGACTTTCCGACCGCCGGCCTGATCTATGGCGTTTCTGGCGTGCGCGACGGCTATCTGACCGGCCGGGGCCGGGTCATCATGCGCGCCCGCACCCATTTTGAAGACCTGGCGCGGAGCGGCAGGCAGGCCATCATCGTCGACGAGCTGCCCTATCAGGTCAACAAGAAGACCCTGCAGGAAAAGATCGCCGAGCTGGTCAACGAGAAGAAGATCGAAGGTATCGCCCATATCCAGGACGAGTCGGACAAATCCGGCATGCGCCTGGTGATCGAGTTGAAGAAGGGCGAAGTGCCCGAGGTGGTGCTCAACAATCTCTACAAGCAGACGCAGTTGCAGGACACCTTCGGCATGAACATGGTGGCGCTGGTCGATGGCCGCCCGCAATTGCTGAATCTGAAGCAACTGCTCGAATGTTTCCTCTCGCACCGTCGCGAGGTGGTGACGCGGCGCACGGCGTTTGAATTGCGCAAGGCGCGTGATCGCGGCCACATCCTCGAAGGTCTGGCGGTGGCGTTGTCCAACGTCGACGAAATCATCGCGCTGATCAAGGCGGCGCCGACGCCGGCGGACGCCAAGCGGGAATTGATGGCGCGCACCTGGCGATCAGAGCTGGTCGAGGAAATGCTGTTGCGCGCCGCCGCCGAGGCTTCTCGTCCGGAAGGCCTGGCGCCCGAATTCGGCCTCTCAAGGCGCGGCTATCTGCTGTCCGACATACAGGCGCAGGCGATTCTCGAACTGCGCTTGCAGCGCCTGACCGGACTTGAGCAGGGCAAAATCGTCGCCGAGTACAAGGAGGTCATGGAACAGATCGCCGACCTGCTCGATATCCTGGCGCGCCCCGAGCGGATCACGCAGATCATCGTCGACGAGCTCACCGCCATCAAGGCGCAATTTGGTGACAAGCGTCGTTCCGAGATCATCCTGCAAACGGCGGACATCAATCTCGAAGATTTGATTGCCCGCGAAGACATGGTGGTGACCCTTTCGCATACGGGTTACATCAAGCGCCAGCGCCTTGAGGATTACCGCACGCAGCGGCACGGCGGGCGCGGCAAGAAGGCGGCCGACATCAAGGACGACGATTTTGTCGACCAGTTGTTCATCGCCAACACGCACGATTACATCCTGTGCTTCTCGAATCGCGGCCGGGTGTATTGGCTCAAGGTCTATGAGGTGCCGGAGGGCACGCGCACCAGTCGCGGCAAGCCGATCGTCAATCTCTTCCCGCTGGAGGAGGGCGAGAAAATTACCGCCGTCCTGCCAACGCCGACTTTTGACGAAAGCCACTATGTCTTCATGGCGACCGCGATGGGCACGGTCAAGAAGACGCCGCTGTCCGATTTCTCCAACCCGCGCAAGGCCGGCATCATCGCCGTGAATCTCGACGAGGGCGATTACTTGATCGGCGTGGCGATTACCGACGGCAGCTTCGACGTGATGTTGTTCTCCGATGCCGGCAAGGCAGTGCGTTTTGCCGAAAGCGACGTGCGACCGATGGGTCGTACCGCCCGCGGCGTGCGTGGCATGATGATGGAAGACGGCCAGGCCGTGATCTGCATGCTGGTCGCCAAGGATGAGAGCCTGAATGTGCTGACTGCCACCGAAAACGGTTACGGCAAGCGCACCCCGATCGCCGATTACACCCGGCATGGCCGCGGCACCCGGGGCATGATTGCGATTAGCACCTCCGAACGCAACGGGGCGGTGGTCGGCGCGGTGCTGGTGCAGGAAACC
>JAUSBB010000012.1 GCA_030652245.1 Rhodocyclaceae bacterium
CGACGTTGATGACCTTGTCGAAGAATTCGAGGCCGATAATTTCCTGGTGTGCCGCAGGTTCGAGCGCCGAGCCGTAAAGATGGTGCGCAGTGGCGGCGTAGAGGGTGTCGTTGATGAGCGTGCTCTTGCCCGAGCCCGACACTCCGGTGATGCAGGTGAACAGGCCAACCGGAATGTCGAGGTCGACAGTTTTCAAATTATTGCCGCTGGCGCCAAGGATCTTGAGGCTACGCGCCGGATCGGGCTTGGTGCGCTGTGCCGGCAGGGCGATACTCTTCCGGCCCGACAGATAGGCGCCGGTCAGCGAATCCGGATTCTTCTCGACCTCGGCCGGCAGCCCCTGGGCGACGATGTGCCCGCCATGCTCGCCGGCGCCCGGCCCCATGTCGACGACGTAATCGGCGGATTCGATGGCTTCCTGGTCGTGTTCGACGACAATGACCGTGTTGCCGATGTCGCGCAGGTTGGCCAGCGTCTGCAGCAGCCGTGCGTTGTCACGCTGGTGCAGGCCGATACTGGGTTCATCGAGCACATACATCACACCGGTGAGTCCCGAGCCGATTTGCGAGGCCAGCCGAATGCGCTGCGACTCGCCGCCCGAAAGGGTTTCGGCCGAGCGGTCCAAAGATAGATAGTCGAGGCCGACGTTGATCAGGAAGGTGATGCGCGCGGTGATCTCCTTGACGATCTTCTCCGCCACCTGCGCTTTCTGGCCGGTCAATTGCAGGAGATTGAAAAAATCGCGGCAGTCGATCAATGACAGATGGCTGACAGCGGTGATCGTCTCGCCGCCGATCAGCACATGCCGCGCTTCAATTCGCAGGCGGGCGCCGCCGCACTCCGGGCAGGGCTTGTTGTTGAGATATTTGGCGAGTTCCTCGCGCACCATCACGCTGTCGGTTTCACGGTAGCGGCGCTCAAGACTGGGGATGATGCCCTCGAAGCCGTGACTCTTCTCGGAGCGCGTGCCCTTCTCGTTGAAATACTTGAAACGAATCTGCTCGCGCCCCGAACCGTGGAGTACGACCTGGCGAACGGCTTCCGGCAGTTGCTCGAACACGGTGTCGGTGTCGAAGCCGTAATGCGTGGCCAGCGATTCGATCATCTGGAAATAGAACTGGTTGCGGCGATCCCAACCCTTGATGGCGCCGGCGGCCAGCGACAGATGCGGGTAGGCGACCACGCGCGCCGGATCGAAGAACTGGATCTGGCCGAGACCATCGCATTCCGGGCAGGCGCCCATCGGGTTGTTGAACGAGAACAGGCGCGGTTCGAGCTCCTGCAGGGCGTAGCCGCATTCCGGGCAGGCGAATTTCGCGGAAAACAGGTGTTCAATATTGCTATCCATCTCGACCGCGATGGCGCGGCCTTCGGCATGGGTCAGCGCGGTCTCGAAACTTTCGGCCAGCCGCTGCCGCACATCGGCGCGCACCTTTAGCCGGTCGATGACGACATCCACGGTGTGCTTCTGGCTTTTGGTCAGCTTCGGCAGCGTGTCGATGTCATGCACCTTGCCATCCACGCGCAGGCGCACGAAACCCTGCGCCTTGAGCTCGGCAAACAGGTCGAGCTGCTCGCCCTTGCGGTTCGCCACCACCGGCGCGAGGATCATCAGCTTGGTGTCCTCGGGCAGCGCCAGCACATGGTCGACCATCTGCGCCACGCTCTTCGCTTCGAGCGCCACGCCATGTTCGGGACAATGCGGCGTGCCGGCGCGGGCGTAGAGCAGGCGCAGGTAGTCGTGAATCTCGGTGACGGTGCCCACCGTGGAGCGTGGGTTGTGGCTGGTGGCCTTCTGCTCGATGGAAATGGCCGGCGACAGCCCTTCGATCAGGTCGACATCCGGCTTCTCCATCAACTGCAAAAACTGCCGGGCATAGGCCGACAGCGACTCGACATAACGCCGCTGCCCCTCGGCGTAGAGCGTGTCGAAGGCCAGCGACGACTTGCCGGAGCCGGACAGCCCGGTGATCACCGTCAGCTTGTTGCGCGGCAGGTCGAGGTTGATGTTCTTGAGGTTGTGCGTGCGGGCGCCGCGAATCTTTATGAGGTCCATGCGGGGGGCAGATGGCGTGAAAAGGCGACCTGATAATATACGCGACCCTTTGTGACAAAGACATTCCCCGCGTGCTTTCCCCTGTAGCCGACTCCATGACCTCCGCCGAACGGCGCACGGGCAGCGCGCTCGCCGCCATCTTCGGCCTGCGCATGCTCGGCCTGTTTCTGGTGCTGCCGGTATTTTCCGTGCTCGCGACGGGACTGCCGGGTGGCAGCGACGTCATGCTGGTGGGACTGGCGCTGGGCGCCTACGGTCTGACGCAGGCGTTTTTTCAGATCCCCTTCGGCATGGCCTCCGACCGCTGGGGCAGAAAGCCCGTCATCGTCGCCGGCCTGCTGCTGTTCGCCGCCGGCAGCTTCATCGCGGCGGTGGCGCCCGATATTTACTGGATGATCGCCGGCCGCGTGCTGCAAGGCGCCGGCGCGGTCTCGGCTGCGGTTTCGGCGCTGGCCGCCGACCTGACGCGCGAACAGCATCGCACCAAGGTGATGGCGATGATCGGCGCTTCGATCGGCCTGGTATTCGCGCTGTCGCTGGTGATCGCGCCGCCGCTCGCCGCAGCCATCGGGCTGTCCGGATTGTTCATGTTGATCGGTGCGCTGGCGCTGGGCGCCATTGTGCTGCTGTTTACCGCCGTCCCGCCAGCGCCGACTTTTAACAAGCAGGCGCGCGGGTCCTTCACCACGGTGCTGTTCGACCCTCAACTGGCCCGGCTCAATTTCGGCGTCTTCACGCTGCACCTGATCCAGATGGCGCTCTGGATGGTCGTGCCGGCCGCGCTGATTTCCAGCGGCGGCCTGCCGGGAGCAGAGCACTGGCAGGTGTATCTGCCGGCGGTGTTGCTTTCGCTGGCGCTCATGGTGCCGGCCATCATCGCTGCCGAGCGGCACGGCAAACTGCGGCCCGTGTATGCCGGCGCGGTGCTGCTGCTGGTATTGGTGCAAGGCGGATTATTGCTGTACGGCAACAGCCTGTGGGGCATCGGCCTGTGGCTCTTGCTGTTTTTTGTCGCCTTCAATATCCTCGAAGCCTTGCTGCCTTCGCTGATTTCGCGCCTGGCGCCGCCGGCATCGAAAGGCGCGGCGCTGGGGATTTACAATACGACGCAATCGCTCGGCCTGTTTTGCGGCGGCCTGCTGGGCGGCTGGCTGGTGAAAAGTTTCGGCCCGGCCGCCGTGCATGGCGTGTGCGCGGCGGCCGGCATTATCTGGCTTGGCCTGGCGGTGCGCGTGACACCGCCGCCGGCAAAAGTTTCAACCTAGGGAAAAGGGGAAAGCGACATGGCTTCGGTCAATAAAGTGATTCTGGTGGGCCATCTGGGAAAAGACCCCGAGATGCGGTATATGCCGAATGGTGACGCGGTGTGCAACATTACCGTCGCCACCTCCGAAACCTGGAAGGACAAGACTTCCGGCGAACAGAAGGAAGCCACCGAGTGGCATCGCGTGGCATTCTTCCGCCGGCTGGCCGAAATTGCCGGCCAATATCTGAAAAAGGGCTCGCAGGTCCACATCGAAGGCGCGCTGAAAACACGAAAATGGCAGGACAAGGACGGCACTGACCGCTACACCACCGAGATCATCGCCGACGAGATGAAGATGCTCGGCAAGCGTGAAGGCATGGGCCAGGCCAACGAGATGCCGTCACGCGAGAATAGCGGCGGTCGGCCGGCAGCACGCCCCGCCGCGCAGAACGCACCCGCCGCCAGCGGTGGCGGCTTTGGCGATGTCGAGGACGACATACCCTTCTAGAAATGAAGTTGAATCGGCGTCGGCTGCGCGAGTACTCGCCGCGCGATCTGCTGATCGTCGGCCTGCCCTTGTTGGCGCTGGTGTTCGCCGGGTTCTGGCTGGCCTCGCGCTTCATCCAGCCGGCGCCGCCGGACACGCTGATTCTGGCGACCGGCGGCGAAGGGGGCGCCTATCAGAGCTTCGGCGCGGCCTACAAGGAAGTGCTGGCGCGTTATGGCGTCCGCGTCGTCGAGCAGCCCTCGGCAGGCTCGACGGAAAACCTGGAACGGCTGCGCAATCCCGACCTGGCCGTCGATGCCGCCTTTGTCCAGGGCGGCACGGTAAGCGTGCAGGAAGACGACGCGCTCGTCTCGCTGGGCAGCCTGTACAACGAACCGCTGTGGATTTTCTATCGGGAGGAATTGGCCGAAGGCAATGGCGATCTGAACCAGATCGCCCAGCTCAAGGGCCGGCGCATTGCCATCGGCGCGGTCGGCAGCGGCACGCGCCACCTCGCCCAGGAGCTCCTGTATGCCAGCCAGATCAACGCCGGCAACACCAGACTGCTCGACCAGGGCGGCCTGGGTCTGGCGCGGGCCTTTGCGACGCGCAAAATCGACGCGGCTTTCGTGGTCGGCCCGCCGCAATCGGCGGCGGTATGGACGCTGCTGCACACGCCCGGCGTCAAGCTGATGAGCCTGGCGCATGCCGATGCCTACGCGCGGCGCTTTCCTTACCTTTCCAGCCTGATATTGCCGCGCGGCGCAATCAGCATGGCAGCCGACTACCCACCGCGCGATGTCCGGCTGGTTGCCACCACGGCAACGCTGGTGGTGCGCGAGGACACGCACCCCGCGCTGATCGACCTGCTGATGCTGGCGATGGGCGAAGCACACGGCGGGCCGGGGATATTTCAGCGACCGGGTGAATTTCCCCACGCAGCCAGCGCGGATTTTCCGCTGGCGCCAGAGGCCGCGCGTTATTACAAGTCGGGCAAACCCTGGTTGCAGCGCTATCTGCCGTTCTGGGCGGCGACGCTGATCGACCGCATGGTGGTGTTGCTGATCCCGCTCTTCGCCGTGCTGATTCCGGTGATGCGTTTCGCGCCGGGGCTGTACAACTGGCGGATCAAAAATCGCATTTACCGCCGCTATGGCGAACTCAAGTTCATCGAGGCGGAAGTCGATGCCGACCCGGCCAAGCTGACACGTGAAGCGTGGTTGAAGCGTGTCGATGCCATCGAGCGCGACGTCAATCACCTGCCAATGCCACTCGCATTCTCAGACATGCTCTACACCCTGCGCGTGCACATCGAATTGGTGCGCGCCACCATCGACAAGGCGACCTCAGGCGCCTGACTGTTCGCACTACAGCCGCCTGATTTTTTCCAGCAGGGCGGTGGTCGAACGGGCGTGGATGAAGGGGATGGAATGCACCTGGCCGCCCCAGCCGATCACCTCGGTGGCGCCGACGATTTTGTCCACCGGCCAGTCACCGCCCTTGACGAGGATGTCGGGTCGACAGTCGAGAATGCGCGCGAGCGGCGTGTCCTCGTCGAACCAGGTGACCAGCGACACGCACTCCAGCGCGGCCAGCACGGCCATGCGGTCATCGAGTGGGTTCACCGGACGGTCGGCACCCTTGCCGAGACGCCGCACCGAAGCGTCCGAGTTGGCGGCGACGATCAGGCTGGCGCCCAGCGCCCTGGCCTGCGCCAGATAGGTGACATGCCCGCGATGCAGGATGTCGAAGCAGCCATTGGTAAAGACCAGCGGGCGCGGCAGGAGCGCAATGCGCCCGGCCAGTTCGGCCGGTGCGCAGAGTTTTTTCTCGAATATCAACGCCGCGTGGCTCAAGATTTATTGTGCGGCAGGCTTGCTGGGCGGCGGATCGAGGCGGCGCGCATCGGCGTCGCTGATGATCTCGAAGACGCGCACAACTTTTTGCACGCCGGCGGTGGTGCGGGCGATCTCGACGGCGGCGCTGGCCTCGCGCTGGGTCGCCAAGCCCATCAGATAGACCACGCTGTTTTCAGTGACCACCTTGACGTGGTTGGCCGAGAACTGGCTGGCATCGATGAAGCGCGCCTTGACCTTGGAGGTAATGAAGGTGTCGCCGCTGCGCTGGGTCAGCGTGCTGACCGTTCCGAGGCGCAATTCGTTGCTGATCGCCTTGACGTTCGGCACGGCCGCGACGATTTTCTCGATCTCGGCCTTGGCCGCCGCATCCGGCGCTTCGCCGGTCAATAACACCGTGCGGTTGTAGCTGGTGACATTGACATGGACGCGATCGCCGAATTTTTCGGAAACCCGGTTACCGGCGCGAATCTCGACACCTTCGTCGGTGGCAATCGTTTCCGCCTGACGGCGGTCGGCGAACACCAGCGCGCCCGCGCCCACGCCGACGGCGGCGACGCCGAAGCAGCCGGCCAGAAAGGGCGCAAGAACGGCGAGCAGAATCAGGGTACGGGCTTGGGTAATTAGTTTCATGTGGTTTCTCCGAGAATGAGGGCGTCGATCCCGTCGCACAGGCAATGGATCGTCACGAGGTGAACTTCCTGGATGCGGGCCGTGCGGTCGGCGGGCACGCATAGATGGACATCGTCGCTGGCAAGGCATTTGGCGATGGCGCCGCCACCCTTGCCGGTAAGTGCCACGACACGCACGCCACAGGCGTGGGCGGCGGCGATGGCCGCCATGACGTTGGGCGAGTTGCCCGAGGTTGAAATAGCCAATAAAACGTCACCGGTGCGCCCGAGTCCGGCCACCTGCTTGGCGAAAATCTGGTCAAAGCTATAGTCGTTGGCGATCGAGGTCAGGGTCGAGCTATCGGTGGTCAGCGCCAGCGCCGCGAGCGGCGGACGTTCCTTTTCAAAGCGGTTGAGCAATTCGGCGGCGAAATGCTGAGCGTCGGCGGCCGAACCACCGTTGCCGCAGGCCATCACCTTGCCGCCGGCGACCAGACACGCAACCATCGCGCGCACCGCCGCCTCGATCGGCGCGGCCATGGCAAGGAGCGCAACCTGCTTGGCGGCGATGCTGTCGTTGAATTGGGATTGAATGCGTTGCGGGAGCGTCATGGCCACCGATTCTACAGCACCACCAACACGTCGATTCTCAGCCGACGCCACGGATTCTTGTGCCGGACGAGGGCGGCGATGCGCCCCTCGACGCGCTCACCACGATCCATGGCGGCGGCGACTGCTTCATTCTCGGCGCGCGGCAGGTAACCCAGTTGCCGACCCTGCCATTCCACGCGCACCGCGCGCGGGTCGTGAGGATTGTCCGGCTCGCGCACCAGCGTCAGCGCGTCACCTTCCTTCATTTGATCCCAAAGCACCGCGCCAGCGTGATACTGAAAGCCGGCCAGCGGCGAGCTTTGCACCAATAACTTCACTGTCTGCGCCTGCGCCACGAGGCTCAGACACAGCAACAGGCTAATCAGAACGGAACGCATACGTATCCCTTGCGGATATTCGCTGTCGAGTAGGCTACCACCTGTCCATACCGCGCGAGGATGTGGCGAGCTTGCTGCGATAACACCGCTTGCACAAGTGAAGTCGCTTTGCTAGGCTTGGCAGGTCTGCTTAACATGCCTGTTTATTATGATCACCATTGGAATTTTCGAAGCCAAGGCCAATCTGGGCCAATTGGCGCAATCGGCGGCGGCCGGGGAGGTCGTTGTTCTGACCAAGCGCGGCAAACCGGTTGCCGAGATTCGCGCTCCGCAGGCAGAAGTTGCGCATGAGAACGTCCGTGCGGCCATCGACGCCCTGCGCAAATTCCGCCGCGCGAATCGGGTGGGCGCTTTCACGATTGCGGAACTGGTCGCCGAAGGACGGCGCGGGTGAGTTTGCCCGGGATATTTGTCGTCGATTGCTCGGTGGGCGTTGGCTGGCTGTTCGACGAACAGGCCGACGACTATACCGAAGCCGCGCTACAGGCGCTGACGACTTCATTTGCCGTCGCTCCGCGCTGGTGGCCCATCGAAGTACTCAACGTTCTGCTTGCGCTGGAGCGCCGGAAGCGGCTCGCATCGGGCAAAGCTGTCGAGGCGCTGCGCCTTTTGCAGCGGCTGCCCATTCAGTTGCGCGAATCACAATCCTCGCTGTTCGAGCTTCATGCACTGGCCAATCGTCACGGACTAACCAGCTACGATGCCCTTTATCTGGAAACCGCCCTGGCGACCGGCTTGCCCCTGGCGACGCGCGACAAGGCATTGCAACTGGCCGCGACGGAGAGCGACGTGGGGGTGTGGCAGGGCTAATCAGGACGGAACGCATCTTTAAGCCAGGTCAGTTGGTTGCCGTCGAACAGCACGCAATCGAAGCGGCAGGGTGTTTCGCCATGTCGCGCCAGCCAATGCCGCGCCGCGAGGATAAGCCGTTTCTGTTTTGTCGCGGTGATACTCGCGGCCGCACCGCCAAAGTCGGCGCTGGCGCGACGGCGCACCTCGACAAAAACGGTGGTCGCACCGTCGCGGCAAATAATGTCGATCTCGCCGCCCTTGACGCGAAAATTGCGCGCCAACGCCTTGAGGCCGTGCGCGGCAAGATGCTGCAGAGCGGACGCCTCGGCTGCGGCGCCGATGGCCTGGCGGTCGTGGGGGATAATGGCGGTCATGAGCGAACATTCAAAAGCCGCATTGTCCATCGTCGCCACCCCGATCGGCAACCTCGGCGACATCACCCTGCGCGCCCTCGACACGCTGCGCCAGGCGGATGTCATCGCCTGCGAGGACACCCGCCATGCGCGGCGGCTGCTCGATCACTACGATATCCGCGCGCAACTTTTGGCTGTGCATGAACATAACGAGCAGGCGGCGGCGGCTAAATTAATCGACCTGCTGGCGACGGGCAAGCGGGTAGCGCTCATTTCGGACGCCGGCACGCCGGGCATTTCCGATCCCGGCGCGCGCGCCGTCGCTGCGGTGAGACAGGCGGGCTTTCGCGTCACGCCACTGCCCGGCCCGAACGCCGCCATCGCGGCGCTCTCCGCCGCCGGGCTGAATGATCCAGCGTTCCACTTCGTCGGTTTCCTGCCCGCAAAAGTCGGCGCTCGCAAGACGGTGCTGGAAGGGCTGAAAAGCATCGCCGCCACGCTGGTGTTCTACGAGGCGCCGCACCGCATCGAGGAAACCGTTGCCGCGCTCGCCGCGCAATTCGAAGCGGAACGCGAGATCGTCATCGCCCGCGAACTGACCAAGTTGTTCGAGGAAATCGTCCGCCTGCCACTCGCCGATGCGCCGGCCTGGCTGGCGGCGGATGACAATCATCGGCGCGGCGAGTTCGTGCTGCTGGTTTCCGCCCCGCCGCCGCGCGAGGGGCTCGACGCGGAAAGCGAACGCGTGCTGAAACTCCTGCTCGCCGAGTTGCCGGTCAAGCAAGCCGCGAAACTGACCAGTGAAATTACCGGCGTGGCGAAGAACGATCTTTACCAGCGGGCGCTGGAGATCAAGGATAATTCTCCGCCATGCAAACCCTGACCCCGACACTCACCCTCGCCCGCCCCGACGACTGGCACCTGCACCTGCGCGATGACGCCGCGATGCAGGCGGTGCTGCCGGATACGGCGCGGCGCTTTGGCCGTGCCATCGTCATGCCCAACCTCAAGCCGCCGGTGACCACGGTGGCGCGGGCGGCGGCCTACCGTGAGCGCATCCTCGCCGCACTACCGGTCGGCATGAAGTTCGCACCGTTGATGACGCTCTATCTCACCGACAACACGCCCGCCGACGAGATTTATCGCGCGCAGGACAGCGGTTTCATCCACGCGGTGAAATATTACCCGGCCGGCGCGACAACGAATTCGGATTCCGGCGTCACCGACCTGGCCCGCGCCGCCCCGGCGATCGCCGCCATGGAAAAAGTCGGCATGCCTCTGCTCCTGCACGGCGAGGTGGTCGATGTCGCCATCGACATCTTCGACCGCGAAGCAGTGTTCATCGAACGCCATCTGCGGCGTCTGCTCGAAACCTTCCCGGCGCTCAAGGTGGTGCTCGAACACATCACCACAAAGGACGGCGTGGATTTCGTCGCCGCCGCCGGCCCCCATGTTGCCGGCACCCTGACGGCGCATCACCTGCTGTTCAACCGCAACGCGATGTTCGTCGGCGGCATCCGCCCGCATTACTACTGCCTGCCGGTGCTCAAGCGCGAACTCCACCGCCAGGCGCTGGTGGCCGCCGCCACCTCCGGCAACCCGAAATTCTTTCTCGGCACCGATTCCGCGCCGCATGCGCAAAGCGCGAAGGAAGCCGCCTGCGGCTGCGCCGGCTGCTACACCGCGCACGCCGGCATCGAACTGTATGCCGAGGTTTTCGAAGCAGCCGGCGCGCTCGACAAACTCGAAGCCTTCGCCAGCTTCCATGGCGCGGACTTTTATGGCCTGCCGCGTAACCGCGACACGATCACCCTGCGACGCGAAGCCTGGACCGTGCCCGCCGCCCTGCCCTATGCCGACGGCGAAGCGCTGATTCCCCTGCGGGCGGGCGAATCGGTCGCCTGGCGGCTATCTTGAGCTTGGAGAATCCGTGATGAAAATGCGCTCTCTGCTGCTGTCACTGCTGGTTGCGCCGCTCCTCGCCGGTTGCGAGATCGAGCCGGCGGCCTACCTGATCGATGGCGGCAACCATTCGCTGACCGTGGAACGCCGGAAAGACTATTTCTGGAGCAGCGGCTGGGAACTCGACCTCGTCGTCACGCGTTACCCCGACTGCCAGCGCCGCTATCCGCTGAAAAAAGCCGGCGAAAAAGTGCGGGTCGATCTCTACCGCGTCGAATCCGGGGCGTTCATCCTCAACCAGGGCAAGCACTGGTATGTGGCGGAAACCCGCGACTGCCGTTTCCAGCAGTTCGAGCAAGAACCGGCCGAACCCGGCGAATACCTCGGCGCATTCCGCCCCAAGAACGACGTCCTCATCTTTGTTCCGAGCGCCGAGAGCAACAACAGGTAGCGACGCCTATAATTCGTAGCGGAAGTCCGCCAGGCAGCCGCTGGATGAGCAATCATCTGGAGGAAAGTCCGGGCCCCATAGAGCAGGATGCCGGCTAACGGCCGGGCGCAGCAAGTCGCAAGACCCAAGGCGACAGACAGTGCAACAGAAACATACCGCTAACACTCGCAAGAGTGCAGTAAGGGTGAAATCGTGCGGTAAGAGCGCACGGTCGTACTGGTAACAGTTACGACGGGCAAACCTCATCCGGGGCAAGGCCAAATAGGGGAGCATTGACGTGGCTCGCGTCGCTCCCGGGTAGGCTGCTAGAGGCCGTCAGCAATGGCGGTCCCAGAGGAATGGCTGCCCACGACAGAACCCGGCTTATCGGCGGACTTCCACCCCACTCCTCACAAACTACTTCCAGAACATTCCTTCATGCATTGATTTGCAAGGATTTTGTTTGCACAATTCCCGCGCAGAACCCACTGTAAGTCATTGTCCTGCCTGAAAATTTCCGCAATTTCCCCTTGACGCGCCCGGATTGGTGGAATAAAGTGGTGTTAAGTGGGAATAAGTGGGAGGAATTGAGTGTTCCAAGGGGCGGCGCAACTTAATCTGGATGCGAAGGGGCGGCTGGCAATTCCGGCGCGGCATCGCGATGCGCTGGCGGCGGCGGGGGGTGGCCGGCTGGTGCTGACCGCGCATCCGCATCGCTGCCTGCTGCTCTATCCCGAGCCGGCCTGGGAGCCGATTCGCGACAAGATTCTGGCCGCGCCGAGCTTCGATCCGCGTTCCGCCGCCGCCAAGCGCGTGCTGGTGGGTAATGCCCGCCCCGAAGAAGCCGACAGCGCCGGCCGCATCCTGATCGCCCCCGAACTGCGCGACTACGCCAATTTCGAAAAGCAGGTGTGGCTGGTCGGCATGGGCTCGCATTTTGAAATCTGGAGCGATGCCGGCTGGCGTCGCCAGCATGAAACCGCCTTCGAGGCCCTGGCGAGCGATGTCCCGCCGCCAGGCTTCGAGGGCATGTCCTTGTGATTGACGGCTGTGAGCGCCGCCACTCCGGCAGGCCAGCTACCGGCTCATTTGCCTGTATTGCTTGCCGAGGCCGTCGCCGCACTCGCCATCAAGCCCGAGGGCATCTATGTCGATGCCACTTTCGGTCGCGGCGGGCACAGCCGGGCCATTCTGGACGCCTTAAATCCGGCCGGCCGGCTGATCGCGCTGGATCGCGACCCGACGGCCGTTGCCGCGGGCAGCTTGATCGACGACCCACGCTTCACCTTGATTCACGCCGCTTTCAGCCGGCTGGACGAGGTGCTGACAGCGCAGGGCGTTGCCCAGGTGGATGGGATTTTGCTGGACGTGGGCGTGTCGTCGCCGCAACTGGACGACCCGTCACGGGGGATGAGTTTTCGTTTCGATGCGCCGCTCGACATGCGCATGGACACGACGCAGGGGGAAACCGCGGCGGATTTTCTGGCGCGGGCCGAACAACGTGAAATCGAGGAGGTGATTCGTGACTATGGCGAAGAACGGTTTGCTCATGCGCTTGCAAAGGCGCTTGTTGCTGCTCGGGGCGAGCAGCGTATTTCATCCACAGGACAGCTTGCCGCGCTCGTGGCGGCGGTCGTCCGGACGCGCGAACCCGGGCAACACCCGGCGACGCGCACCTTCCAGGCTCTACGGATTCACGTCAATCGTGAGCTTGAGGAGCTGTCGCTAACCCTGCCGCAGGCGTTCTTGCGCTTGAGGCCAACGGGACGGCTGGCCGTGATCAGCTTTCACTCCCTCGAAGACCGCATCGTCAAGCGCTTTTTGCGCGACGCGGCGCGACCGCCAGAGCCGCCGAAAGGCTTGCCAGTACGCGCCGCCGACCTGCCCGCGCCGACGATGCGGCTGGTCGGCAAACCGATCAGGGCGGGAGCGGCAGAGGTATCCGCCAACCCGCGGGCACGCAGCGCGGTGCTGCGGGTGGCGGAAAAAGTTTGATGATGGCGCGCTTGAATCTCATCTTGCTGGCCGCCGTGCTGATCAGCGCGCTGGCCGACGTATCGATCAATCACCACGCGCGCAAACTCGTCACCGCCTACGAGCGCGAGCAGGAACGCATGCGCGCGCTGGAGGTCGAATGGGGCCAATTGCAACTTGAGCAAAGTACCTGGGCCACCCATGCGCGCATCGAAGAAATCGCCCGTCAGCGGCTCGGCATGCACGCGCCCCGCCCCGGCCAGATCATTACGGCGAATCAATGAAACTCTCCCGCAGCCCCTTGCTCGAAGAACGCCTGCCGGCCTGGCGGGCGCATTTCATCCTGGGACTGCTGCTGGTCGGCTTTGCCGCGCTGGTGGGGCGTTCGTTTTACCTGCAGGGCGTCAACAAGGACTTTCTGATCGGCCAGGGCGAATCGCGTTATGAGCGGGTGCTTGAAATTTCGGCGACGCGCGGCCGCATTCTCGACCGGCATGGTGATGTGCTGGCCATGTCGACCCCGGTGAAGGCGGTCTGGGCGATCCCCGAGGACGCAAAACTCGCACCCGCCCAGGTGCGGCAACTGGCCGCCCTGCTCGAAACCGACCCGCGCGAGCTGACGCGCAAGCTGGCCGGAGCGCGCGATTTCGTTTATCTCAAACGCCAGATCGCGCCGGACGTGGCCACCCAGATTGCCAACCTCAAACTGCCCGGCGTGCATTTCAAGAACGAATACCGGCGCTATTACCCATCCGGCGAAGTCGCGGCCCACATGCTCGGTTTCACCGGTGTCGATGACGCCGGCCAGGAGGGTATCGAACTGGCGATGAACAGCCAATTGACCGGCAAACCCGGTGGGCGACGCGTCATCAAGGATCGCCGCGGCCAGATCGTCGAGGACGTCGAATCGATCCGCGCGCCGCAAGAAGGCAAGGACACCGTGCTCGCCCTGGACGCCAAATTGCAGTATCTGGCCTATGTCCAGCTCAAACAGGCGATCACCCAGCACAAGGCCCGTGCGGGCGGCATCGTCGTGCTCGATGCCAAGAGCGGCGAAGTGCTGGCGCTCGCCAATCTGCCGACCTACAACCCAAACAACCGCACCCGCCTGTCGGGCGCGCAGCTCAGAAACCGCGCCTTCACCGACACCTTCGAGCCCGGCTCGACCTTCACGTCGTTCACCGTCGCCCTGGCCCTGGAGAAGGGCAACGTGCGCTTCGACACGCCGATCCAGACGGCACCCGGCAAGCTCACCATCGGCACGGCGACGATCTCCGACGCGCACCCGCACGGCGTGCTGTCGGTCGCCCAGGTGATCCAGAAATCCTCCAACATCGGAGCGGCGAAAATGGCCCTGGCGATGCCGGCCGAGGAGATGTGGCAGATGTTCGACAATCTGGGCTTCGGCCAGCCGCTCAAACTGGGCTTCCCCGGCGAAGCCGCCGGACGGCTGCGGCCCCACAAGCGCTGGCGGCCGATCGAACAGGCGACCATGTCTTATGGCCATGGCATTTCGGTGACGCTGATTCAACTGGCGCGCGCCTATCAGGCGTTTGCGCGCAACGGCGACCTGCTGCCGCTGTCCTTGACGCGCCTCGAAACGGCGCCGCCGGTGGGCGTCCGGGTGTTCACCGAGCAGACCGCCCGCGAGGTGCGCGCCATGCTCGAAATGGCCGTGCTGCCAGGCGGCACGGCGCCCAAGGCGCAGGTGCCGGGTTATCGCGTCGCCGGCAAGACCGGCACCGCCAACAAGCTGGAGGGCGGCAGTTACACCAATAAATATGTCGCCTCGTTCGTCGGCTTCGCCCCCGTGTCCGACCCGCGTTTGATCATCGCGGTGATGATCGACGAGCCCGCGGCGGGCAAGTATTACGGCGGCGAAGTGGCGGCGCCGGTGTTTTCCGGTGTGATGGCGAGCGCGCTGCGCAGCCTGGGCGTCGCGCCCGACGCGCCGGAAAAGCCGCTGCAGATGGCCGCCGCGCCGG
Organism: Rhodocyclaceae bacterium; assembly: GCA_030652245.1. Classification (GTDB taxonomy): domain Bacteria; phylum Pseudomonadota; class Gammaproteobacteria; order Burkholderiales; family Rhodocyclaceae; genus Sulfuricystis. The sequence goes on from JAUSBB010000012.1 coordinate 14,682, forward strand.
CAAAGGAAGAAATGTGAATGAAATAAAACTATTTACCGCGGGGGTCACGGGCACCAATGGGAAAACATCGGTGACGCAATGGATCGCCCAGGCGCTGGCCGCATTGGGCGAAAAGTGCGCCATCGTCGGCACCTTGGGCAACGGTTTCCCCGGCGCGTTGATACCGGGGCCGAACACCACGCCCGGCGCGGCGGTGCTCAAGGAATTAATGCCGGAATTCATCCGCCAGGGCGCGACCGCCTGCGCGATGGAAGTCTCGTCGATCGGGCTCCATCAGGGCCGCGTCGCCGGCATCCGTTTCGACGTGGCGGTATTCACCAACTTCACCCGCGACCACCTCGATTATCACGGCACGATGGAAGCCTATGCGGCCGAGAAACGCAAATTGTTCGAGATGCCGGGCCTCGGCACGGCGGTGCTGAATCTCGATGACCCATTCGGCGTTGATCTCGCCGCACGGCTCAAGGGCCGCGTCGCCACCATCGGCTACACGCTGGAGGGCGGCGGCGGCACGGACGCTGTGCTCGCCGCAGCCGATCTGGTGGAAACCGGCAGCGGTATTTCCTTCACCATCGACGGCGTGCGTTTCACGGCGCCCGTGGTGGGCCGCTTCAATGCGTCGAATCTGCTGGCCGTGACCGGCACGCTGCGCGCGGGCGGCCGGTCATTGCCGGAGATCGCCGCCGCGCTGGCGCGGATTGTCGCGCCCGCCGGGCGCATGGAGACGCTGGGGGGCGATGCGCTGCCGCTGGTGGTGGTCGATTACGCCCATTCACCCGATGCGCTGGAGAAGGTGCTGACCACCCTCTCCGGCACGGCGGCGGCACGGGGCGGCCAGCTCGTCTGCGTCTTCGGCTGCGGCGGCGACCGCGATGCCGGCAAGCGGCCGCTGATGGGCGCCATCGCCGAGCGACTCGCCGACCGGGTCATCCTGACCAGCGACAACCCGCGCAGCGAGAATCCGCAAGCCATCATCGCCGCCATTCGCGCCGGCATGAAAAATGACGTCGTCACCGAGGCGGATCGCGCCGCCGCCATTCGCCAGGCGGTGGAAGAGGCGGCTGCCAATGACGTCATTCTGCTCGCCGGCAAGGGGCATGAACCTTACCAGGAGATCGCCGGGGTGCGTTTGCCCTTCTCCGATCTTGAAATCGCAAAGTCGGCGCTGGCGGGACGGCGCGGCGTACCCCCAAGTGACGCATCAGGAGAACCAGCGCAATGCTGACACTTTCAGAAACCGCAACAGTTCTTGGCGGCCAGCATCATGCCTCGCACTACGGCCACGACATCGAATACACCAGCGTCGGCAGCGACTCGCGCACGGTCATTCCGGGCATGCTGTTCGTCGCCCTGCCCGGCGAGCGCTTCGACGGCCATGACTTTGTGCGCGAAGTGCTGGCGCAGGGGGCGGCCGGCGCGCTGGTGACCGAGGCCTGGGCGGCCGCCAATCCTGGCTTGCCGCTGGTCGGGGTGGCCGATACGCGCCTGGCGCTCGGGCAACTGGCCGCCCACTGGCGGGCGCAGTTTCATATACCGCTCTTCGGCATCACCGGCAGCAATGGCAAGACGACCGTGAAGGAAATGTGCGCGGCGATTTTGCGCGCCCACTGCGGCCAGCACGCGGTGCTCGCCACGACCGGCAATCTCAACAATGACATCGGCGTGCCACTGACGCTGCTGAAAATCCGCGCCACGCACCACGCCGCCGTCATCGAGATGGGCATGAACCATGCGGGCGAAATTGCCTATCTGACGCGCCTCGCCCGGCCGACCGTGGCGCTGGTGAATAACGCCCAGCGCGCGCATCTCGCCGGGCTGGGCTCGGTGTTCGAGATAGCCAAAGCCAAAGGTGAAATTTTCGAGGGGCTGTCCGGGGACGGCGTCGCGGTGATCAACGCCGACGATCCGCACGCTGGCCTATGGCGCGAAATAAATCGCGATCGACGCATCTCGACTTTCGGGTTCGTCGCGACTGCCGACGTATCCGGGAGCTGGCAGCCCGATCACGAAAACAAGGGTTTCGGCGGCATCCTGACGCTGGCAACGCCGCGCGGCAAGGCGACGCTCAAACTGCCGCTGCCCGGCATGCACAATGCCTATAACGCGCTCGCCGCCGCCGCCACCTGTCTCGCGGCGGGCGTGCCGCTGGCGCCGATCATCCGCGGCCTCGGCAGCTATGAGGGCACCAAGGGCCGCCTGCAACAAAAGACGGGGCGCCACGGCGCTCTGGTGATCGACGACAGTTACAACGCCAACCCCGATTCGATGCGCGCCGCCATCGACGTGCTGGCCGCGCTGCCCGGCCGGCGCATTTTCGTCATGGGCGACATGGGCGAAGTGGGCGAGGCGGCCGGCCAGATGCACGACGAGATCGGCGGCTACGCCAAGAGCCAGGGAATCGACCACCTGTTCGCCCTGGGCGAAAAAAGCGTCGCGGCCGTGCATAACTTCGACGGCGGCGGCCGGCACTTCACCAACGTCGAGACGCTCTGCACCGCCCTGAAACCGCTCATGGACAAGGACACCATCGTGCTGGTCAAGGGATCGCGCTTCATGCGCATGGAACGGGTGGTTGATGCAATCGTGGAGGACTCCGGTGCTACTTGAACTATTCCAGTGGCTGGCGCAGGACATCCGCGCCTTCAATGTCTTCAGCTACATCACGTTGCGCGCGGTGCTGGCGACGATGACGGCGCTGACGATTTCCTTCATCCTCGGGCCGGCGGTGATCCGCTGGCTGGCGGCAAAGAAGATCGGCCAGGCGGTGCGCGACGACGGCCCGCAGACCCATCTCGTCAAGGCCGGCACGCCAACCATGGGCGGCGCGCTGATCCTGCTGTCGCTGGGGCTCGCCACCCTGCTCTGGGCGGACCTCACCAACCGCTTCGTCTGGATCGTCCTGATCGTCACCTTCGGTTTCGGCGCGATCGGCTGGGTGGACGACTGGCGCAAGGTGGTCGATCGCAATCCCAAGGGCCTGTCGGCGCGCGCCAAGTTTTTCTGGCAGTCGGTGATCGGGCTGGTCGCGGCGATCTATATCGCCTTTTCGATCTCGGCGCCAAACAACGAGAAGGCGATCGAACTCTTCCTGCAGTGGGTCGGCAGCGGCTTTTCGCTTGAAATGCCCACCCGCACCGACCTGAGCGTGCCCTTCTTCAAGAGCGTCTCCTATCCGCTGGGCATTTTCGGTTTCATCGTCCTTACCTATCTGGTGATCGTCGGCGCCAGCAACGCGGTGAACCTCACCGACGGCCTCGACGGCCTGGCCATCATGCCGACGGTGATGGTCGGCGCGGCGCTCGGCATCTTCGCCTATGTCGCCGGTCACGCCGGCTTCTCGAAATATCTGCTGCTGCCCTATGTGCCCGGCGCGGGCGAACTGGTGGTGTTCTGCGGCGCGCTGGCCGGCGCGGGACTCGGCTTCCTCTGGTTCAACGCCTACCCGGCGGAGGTCTTCATGGGCGACGTCGGCGCGCTGGCGCTCGGCGCGGCGCTCGGCGCGGTGGCGGTCGTCGCGCGGCAGGAAATCGTGCTGTTCATCATGGGTGGCGTGTTTGTCGTCGAAACGCTGTCGGTGATGCTGCAGGTCGGCTGGTTCAAATACACCAAGCTGCGCTACGGCGAGGGCCGCCGCATCCTGCTCATGGCGCCGCTGCATCATCATTTCGAGCAGTCGGGCTGGAAGGAAACGCAGGTTGTGGTGCGCTTCTGGATCATCACGATCCTGCTGGTGCTGTTTGGTCTTTCCACATTGAAGATTCGCTGATGAATCTGTCCGGCAAACACGTTCTGGTGCTCGGCCTCGGCGAATCGGGGCTGGCGATGGCGCAGTGGTGCGCGCGTAATGGCGCCACCGTGCGTGTCGCCGATACTCGCGCCGCGCCGCCGTACCTGGAACAATTGCGCCGTACCACCAGCGCCGACTTTTGCAGTGGTGAGTTTGACAAGCGTCTGCTCGACGGCATCGACCTCGTCGCCA
>JAUSBB010000021.1 GCA_030652245.1 Rhodocyclaceae bacterium
GTCTCGCCGCCGGGCCGCCCCAAGGCGAGACGGCACGCGCCGCCAGGCGCAACCCGCACCGACAGTTGATCGGAGCACCCCGCAACAGACGAGCGCAGCGAGCCGTTAAGAACCCCCCGCGAGGGGGGCGAAGGGGGGCGGGCGTTTACTCACCCACCCAGAAGTCCTGTCCCTTGTCGAGAAACTCTTCGTAGGGAACATAGTGCGAGCCATCGCACGAGAAGGTCAGACCGACGATCCCGTTGAAGATGTTCAGGGTGCCCGAGCGCAGATAGAACATGTCGTCCATCTGGCGCAGATCCTTGAAGCGTTCGAGCACCGTCCGCACCTTTTCCATGGGAATCAGCGCGTCGGCGGGATAGGGGATGCGCGGGTAAGCCAAGCACGTATTCGGATCGACCAACATGTCAATGCTGAGCAGGCGGTAGCGGAACGGGTCGCTGAACAGCCAGATCACCGCGCGACTGCTCGAAAAGTGCAGCATCACATGGAATACACCGTGATAGACCATCAACTCCGCCACCATGCCCAGTGCAGTATCGATTTGCCGGTCCATGAGGCTTTCGCTGCGCAACTGATGAAACACCGTATCGCGGATTGATGGATCGCCCTTGAGTTGCTGCCACTTGCGCGGTTCCTCATACAACTCACGCGTCAGCGGCAGGTCGCGCAAGCCGAAATAGGCGCCGATGTAGCCCAACAGCCGGCCCGCACCGTCGCGCACGACCTGCACCGCCGTGAGCGACGGGCGATGTTCCTCGAGGCTCATATAGGCTTGCGAGAGCACCAACGGCACCTCGGGGCCGATTCCGCTCACATACGGACGTCCCGAGCGGTCGCGGCCATGGCACGCCAGCAGCCCGTCATGGCCGACGTTGTCGCTAATCTGCCGGCAATTCGCGTCCATGACATACAGATGTTTGCAATAGGACAAGTTACCCAGTGCGCCGGCCAGCTCGGCATTGAGCCGCAGCCGGTCACCCCAGGCCGCGGCGCACTGGTTCGCCAGTCGCCCCAGCGGTTCGGACAAAAGCTCGCGCAAAGCCTGACGCTGGTTTTCAATGCTCTTTTGCAGATTTTCCATTTTTGTTTTTATCTAGCCCAATTTGGCGCGCCACTTCAGCCACAGACATAACTGTCGATACGCCGTCGCGCCGGTACTGTCCGGCAACAGGGGGAGCGTCAGCAGTTGGCCACTCTTGCGCAAGCGCAACACGATCACACTCGACAACACCGTGGTTTGCGGCAGGATCGTCGCCGTCTCGCCAGCGCCGACTTTTAGCGCTTCGGCGGGACGTCCAAACCATCCGCCAGCGCCGACTTTCATATCGACCTCGATCTCACCCTGCGCACCCAGATGCAAACCCGTGACGGGCTGGCGACGCTGCCGGTCAACGCAATAAACCAGCGAAGCCACCACCAGACCGATCATAGCCAGACGCAGCGGCCACGCCAACATCAAGGGCAGGATCGCGACAATCGCCAACAGGTGTGCCACCACCAACAGAATGACCAGCCGCCTTGAGACTCGCAGCGGAATCGTCAAGGGCAAGTCCACGGCCCGCCTCAAATACGCTTGAAAGCCAAAGTACCGTTGGTGCCGCCGAAGCCGAAGTTGTTCTTGACGGCGACATCGATCTTGAGATCGCGCGCCACGTTGGCGCAATAATCGAGATCGCACTCCGGATCCTGCTCGAAGATGTTGATCGTCGGCGGCGAAACCTGGTGATACACCGCCAGCGCCGTCAACACCGACTCCAACCCGCCGGCGCCGCCCAGCAAATGCCCGGTCATCGACTTGGTCGAATTCACCACCAGTCGCTTTGCGGCGTCGCCGAACGCCAGTTTGATCGCCGCGGTTTCATTCTTGTCGCCGAGCGGCGTCGAGGTGCCATGCGCATTGACGTATTGCACCTGATCGGCATTCAGGCCGGCGTCCTTCAACGCATTCACCATGCTGCGGCGCGGGCCGTCGGTATCCGGCGCGGTCATGTGATAGGCGTCGCCGCTCATGCCGAAACCGGCCAGCTCGCAGTAAATGTGCGCACCACGTTTTTTCGCGTGCTCATATTCCTCCAGCACCAGCACCCCGGCGCCCTCGCCCAGCACAAAGCCGTCGCGATCCTTGTCCCAGGGACGGCTGGCCGTCGCGGGATCGTCGTTGCGTGTAGACAGCGCCTGCGCCGAGGCAAAGCCGCCGACCGCCAGGGGAGTCACCGTCGACTCGGCGCCGCCGCAGACCATTGCATCGGCATCGCCGTACTGAATCATGCGGTAACTCGTGCCGATGGCGTGCAAACCCGTGGTGCAGGCCGTCACGACGGCGAGATTCGGCCCCTTCGCCCCGATCATGATCGAGAGGTTGCCGGAAATCATGTTGATGATCGTGCCGGGGATGAAGAAAGGCGAAATCTTGCGCGGGCCGCCGGCGAGATAGTCGTGGTGTGTCGCTTCAATCATCGGCAGGCCGCCGATGCCGGAACCGATGTTCACGCCGATACGGTCGGCATTTTCCGGGGTGACCACCAGGCCTGATTCGCGGAAGGCCTGCAGACCGGCCGCCATGCCGTAATGGATGAAAATATCCATGCGGCGAGCCTCCTTGGCGGAGAGGTACTCGGTGATGTCGAAACCCTTCACCTCACCGGCGATGCGCGCCTTGAAGGCGGCGGCATCAAAGCGCGTGATCGGGCCGATGCCGCTCACGCCGGCGAGAATGTTGTTCCAGGTTTCGGCGACGGTATTGCCGACCGGCGAGACGAGTCCCAGACCGGTCACGACGACTCTGCGACGCGACAAGGTAGCCTCCTTCGGGGTGGGGGGAGAAGGGGCAAGTTACGCCCCTGTAGATTACTTCTTCAGGTTGTTATTGACGTAGTCAATAGCCTGTTGGACGGTGGTGATTTTCTCAGCTTCCTCGTCCGGAATTTCGCACTCGAACTCTTCCTCGAGCGCCATCACCAGTTCGACGGTGTCAAGCGAATCGGCGCCCAAGTCATCCACGAAGGACGAATCGTTCTTGATGTCGGCCTCATTCACGCCGAGTTGTTCGGCAACGATTTTCTTGACGCGCTGTTCGATGTTATCCATTGATTGCTCCTCTTCCCTATAAAAGGCGGGTTGTTTTGAACCCGCGTAGTTTACCAAAAGCCGACGCTAAAAACGGCCGGCCATCAAACCATGTACATGCCGCCATTGACGTGCAGCATCGTCCCCGTGATGTAAGCGGCTTGCGGGCTGGCCAAGAAGGCGACGGCATGGGCAATATCCTCCGCCTGACCGAGTCGACCCAGCGGAATTTTCTGAATCAAGGCATTCCTTTGCTCTTCACTCAGTGCGCGGGTCATGGCGGTATCGATGAAGCCGGGCGCCACGCAGTTCACCGTGATATTGCGACTGCCGAGCTCCTGCGCCAGGGCGCGCGACATGCCGGCAACGCCGGCCTTGGCGGCCGCGTAGTTGATCTGGCCGGGGTTGCCGGACGCGGCGACCACCGAGGAAATGTTGATGATGCGACCGGAACGGGCCTTCATCATCCCGCGAATGACCAGCTTCGACAGGCGGAACACGGCCTTGAGATTGGTATCGATGACCGCATCCCACTCGTCGTCCTTCATGCGCATGGCCAGATTGTCGCGGGTGATACCGGCGTTGTTGACCAGGATGGAAACCGCGCCGAAGCGTTTTTCGATCTCGCCAATCAGCGCCGCGCAGGCAGCGCCATCGGTCACATCGAGCACCGCGCCCCAGCCGGGAATGCCTGCGGCATCAAGCGCCTGCTGGATATCCAGGGCGGCGGCGGCGTTGATGTCCGCGCCGACCACCGTGGCGCCCTGCTTCCCCAGTTCCTGGGCGATGACATGGCCGATGCCGCGCGCCGCGCCGGTCACCAGAGCAATTTGTCCCTTCAGCACATCCTGCATGTTCATCCTTTCACAATTAACAACGCCGCCTCGACGCCCGCCCGGTCGTGCATGGCGCCGCCGGTCAGGTTGTCGGCACAGCGTTTCACCAACCCGGCCAACACCTTGCCGGGGCCACATTCAAACACATGCGTGATGCCCGCCGCCTGCATCGCGCGCATGGTCTCGACCCAGCGCACCGGCGCGGCGGCCTGACGCACCAGTGCGGCGCGAATATCCT
>JAUSBB010000022.1 GCA_030652245.1 Rhodocyclaceae bacterium
GTCTCGCCGCCGGGCCGCCCCAAGGCGAGACGGCACGCGCCGCCAGGCGCAACCCGCACCGACAGTTGATCGGAGCACCCCGCAACAGACGAGCGCAGCGAGCCGTTAAGAACCCCCCGCGAGGGGGGCGAAGGGGGGCGGCTTTATAACTAGTCGTGACGCCGCTGCCGGCCGCGCGGAGGATATAGCTCCTGCCCGGCATCGCGAATGTCCTGGCGCAACTGGTGGCGCTCTGCCGGACTGAGTTGCTGCCAGGCTTCGCGGCGCTGGCGATTTTCCCGGCGGCGCTCCTCGCGCTGTTCCTCGGTCAGTTCGCGCATCGGCCCGCGCGGGCCTTGCCCATAACCCGGCCCAGGTCCGCCTGGCACATAAGGGCCGGGCGGCGGCGCAGGCTGCGCCCCCGCGCCGAGAGCGAGGACGGACAGACTCAGCAGGAAGAAAATGCGCACAATTGTTTTCATGCCCGCATTGTAGGTCGCCGCCCGGAACAAGCGGCGGCAGGGTTTGTAACAATCCTTTACGGCTCAAGCCGTTGCAACATCCCGCAACGCCTTGTCGCAAAAACGGCGGTATCCTGAGCACTATGAATACCGAACCCCGCAAACACAAGATTCTCGTCGTCGATGACGACCTGCGCTTGCGCAGCCAGCTCGAACGTTATCTCACCGAGCAGGGTTTTGCCGTCAAGACGGCGTCCGATGCCGTCGGCATGGACCGGGCGCTGGAGCGCGAGCTGTATGACCTGCTCGTGCTCGACCTGATGCTGCCGGGCGAGGATGGCCTGGCGATCTGCCGGCGCCTGCGGGGCCAGCGCCAGTCCGGCAATGACATCGCGATTCTGATGCTGACCGCCAAGGGTGACGACATCGACCGCATCGTCGGCCTGGAACTCGGCGCCGACGACTATCTGGCCAAACCCTTCAATCCGCGCGAACTGGTGGCGCGCATTCACGCCGTGCTGCGCCGTCGCGCCGCGCCGCCGCCGGCCGGCGCGCCCGCCGCCACGCACGAGGTGGTGCGCTGCGGACTGGTCGAAGTCAATCTGGCCACCCGCGAATTGACGCGCGATGGCGCCGTCACCCTGCTCACCACCGGCGAATTCGGCCTGCTGCAAGTGCTGCTCAAACACCCGCGCCAGCCGCTGTCGCGCGACAAGCTGATGGAACTGGCGCGCGGCCGCGAACACGGCGTCTTCGACCGCGCCATCGACGTACAGATCTCGCGGCTGCGCAAACTGGTCGAGAACGACCCGGCCAAGCCGCGCTACATCCAGACGGTGTGGGGCTTCGGCTATGTGTTTGTTCCCGATGGCAAGGATGCGGGTTAACGCCGCATCGCCGACTTCGGGCCACCCGCGATCAATGGAACGCCAAACTTCACAGTCGGCACGTAAGGCGTTCCACGTTAACCCATTGCGTCCCTTGCGCTGGCTGCCCAAAAGTCTGCTGTGGCGCGCCTTTCTGCTGATCGCCACGCTGATGTTGCTGGCGGTGGCGGCCTGGCTGGCGATCTTTCGCGAGGCCGAACTGGAGCCGCGCGCCCGTCAGTTGACGCAAATGCTCGTCAGCATGACCAACCTGACGCGCGTCGCCCTCCTGGCCGCCCGCCCCGAACATCGACACTACCTGCTGGCGGAACTTTCCGACCGCGAAGGCCTGCATATCTACCCCGCCGACGACAACGACCGGGTCGTTCCGCCGCCGCCGCTGCCCCTGCCCCGCCGCATCGAAAGCTTGTTGCAGGAACAACTCGGCCCCGCTACCCGGCTGGCATTCGAGTTGAACGACGAACCCGGCCTCTTCGTCAGCTTTCGCATCTTTCCCGGCGCTGACGGCGACTTCTGGCTGGCCCTGCCGCGCGAGCGACTGGAACGGCGCCTGCCCCTGCAATGGCTGGGCTGGGGCGCGGCGGTGCTGCTCCTGTCGCTCGCGGGCGCCTGGCTGATCGTATTTCTCATCACCCGCCCCCTGCGCGCGCTGGAAACCGCCGCCCGGAAAGTCGGCGCTGGCGAGACGCCGCCACCACTGCCGGAACGCGGGCCACAGGAGATCGCGGCTGTCACCATTGCTTTTAACCAGATGAGCGCGAACCTCCGGCAACTGGAAGATGACCGCCGGCTACTGCTGGCCGGCATCTCGCACGACCTGCGCACCCCCCTGACCAGGCTCCGCATGGAGATCGAGTTGAGCGTCGCCGACGCGGCGGCGCGCGCCGGCATGGCCGCCGACATCACCGAAATGGATCGCACCATCGGCCAGTTTCTCGACTTCGCCCGCCCCCAGGAAGGCGCAGGCGCAGAGACCGCCGCCACCCTGGCGGCGACCGACCTGTCAGCGTTGCTCGTCGAGGTTGCCGCCCGCTATGGCCGCCACCTGAATTTCAACCCGCCAGCCACGCCGGTCATCGCCCGGATCCGCCCCGATCTGCTCCGCCGCGCCATCGTCAACCTGATCGAAAACGCCCTGCGCCACGGCGGCCAGGGTGAGCATTGCGCACCGGTCGAACTCACGCTGACGACGCCCGGTAATGAAATTGTCATTGCCATCCTGGATCGCGGCCCCGGCATCGCTCCCGCCGAGGTCGAGCGCCTGAAACTGCCCTTCACGCGCGGCGAAGCCGCCCGCACCGGCGCCGGCGGCGCCGGGCTGGGACTGGCCATCGTCGAACGCATCGTCCGCGCCCAGAACGGCCGGCTGGAACTGCTGCCCCGCGCGGGCGGCGGACTTAGCGCGCAAATCAGACTACCCGCGCCCGCGGCTAATTGAGTTTCGATCCACGCTCGATGCGTTCGAGAAAAGCCCGCGCTTCTTCCTGTCCCTGGCTCGCGGCCATGCGCAGCCATTTCATCGCCAGCCGCAGGTTCTTGGCGACACCGGCGCCGCGATAATAAGCAGACCCCAGTTCGTACTGGGCATTGACTTCGCCGAGCACCGCGGAGCGGCGCAGATGGCGCAAAGCCAGCTTCACATCGCGGCGCACGCCCTGGCCATGCAGCAGGCAATAGCCAAGACTGTAGAGCGCATAGGCGTCTTCATGCTCGGCAACGGCCTGCTCGAACCAGCGGTAGGCCTCGCGGTAATTCCGCGCCACGCCAATCCCGTGATAGTAGAGATCGGCCAGCGCCAGCTTGGCGTCG
>JAUSBB010000024.1 GCA_030652245.1 Rhodocyclaceae bacterium
GCGCTACGACAAGATTCATCTGTTTGGTTTTCGCAAGGGCGCGGAGTCCTACGACGAGGCGGCGATCATCGAGGCCGGCGCGCCGCGCCCGGTGGCTTTTGATGCACCCTGCGGCCGCGGCGGGCTGGGCATCTGCTACGACCTGCGTTTTCCCGAGCTGTTTCGCGCGCTCGGCGAGCTCGACCTGATCGTGCTGCCCGCCGCCTTCACCGACACCACCGGCCGCGCCCACGGGGAGGTGCTGTTGCGCGCCCGCGCCATCGAAAACCAGTGCTATGTACTGGCGGCGGCGCAAGGCGGCCGGCATCCCGGCGGCCGTGTCACGCATGGCAACAGCATGATCATCGACCCCTGGGGCGAGGTGCTGGCGCGGATCGACAAGGGCGAGGGCGTCATCGTCGCGGAACTCGATCCCGCGCGGATTGCCGAAGTCAGGGAAAGCCTGCCGGCGCTCAAGCACCGCAGGCTGTAAACTCGGCGACCGGGAAAAGTCGGCGCTGGCAGATTTGTTGGACGTCCTGCCTTCGCCAAACGAAGTTTCAGTGAAGGGTAACCTTCAGGTTATGCCGTAACTAAAAGTCGGCGCTGGCAGGACGGCGTAAATCCCCGCTTTATTGGACCCACCCCATGACCATCGATCAAAATAGCCACTTTCTCACTGCGGAACAGCATCTGCTGACGCCCTACAACCTCTCCGCGCCGCAGTTGTCGGGCGTGTTTGGCGAGATGTTCGGCCACCGGCTGGATGCCGCCGACCTCTATTTCCAGTTTGCCCGTTCCGAAGCCTGGAGCCTCGAAGAGGGCATCGTCAAGTCCGGCAGTTTCAATATCGAACAGGGCGTCGGCGTGCGCGCCGTCAGCGGCGAGAAGACCGCCTTCGCCTATTCCGACGAAATCAGCCTGCCGGCGCTTTTGGGCGCGGCGCGGGCGACGCGGGCGATTGCCGCCCAGGGAGGCAGTGGCCGCGCACCGCTCCTGACCGGTCGCGGCGTGCCTGCCTTGTATGTCGGCACCGACCCGCTCGCCTCGCTCCCCGACGCGGAGAAGGTCAGTTTGCTGGAGCGCCTCGAACAATTCGCCCGTGCCGCCGACCCGCGCGTCACGCAAGTCATGGCGCATATCGCCGGCAGTTGGGAAACCGTGTTGATTGCCCGCTCCGACGGCCATCTGGCCGCCGACGTCAGACCGTTGTCACGGGTATCGGTCACCGTCATCCTCGAAGCAAACGGCAAGCGCGAGCAAGGCTCGGCCGGTGGCGGCGGCCGTTTCGACTATGGCTATTTCACCGACACGGTGCTCAAGGAATACGCGCGGTTGGCCGTGCATCAGGCTGCCATCAACCTGACGGCGCGTCCCGCCCCGGCCGGCGAGATGACCGTGGTGCTCGGTAACGGCTGGCCGGGCATCCTCTTGCACGAAGCCATCGGCCATGGTCTCGAAGGCGATTTCAACCGCAAGGGCAGTTCGGCCTTTTCCGGTCGCATCGGCCAGCGGGTCGCCGCAAAGGGCGTGACGGTCGTCGATGATGGCACCATCGCCGATCGGCGCGGCTCGTTGTCGGTGGATGACGAGGGCAATCCGACGCAACGCACCGTGCTGATCGAGGACGGCATCCTCGTTGGTTACCTGCAGGACACCCTCAACGCGCGTCTCATGAAGGTCGCGCCGACCGGCAACGGCCGCCGCGAATCCTATGCACACATGCCCCTGCCGCGCATGACCAATACGACAATGGAGGCCGGCAACCGGGATCCGCGGGAAATCATCGCTTCGGTGAAGAAAGGCCTCTATGCCGCCAACTTCGGCGGCGGCCAGGTCGACATTACCAGCGGCAAATTCGTCTTCTCCGCCGCCGAAGCCTACCTGATCGAAAACGGCAAGATCGGCGCCCCGGTCAAGGGCGCGACGCTGATCGGCAACGGGCCCGACGTGTTGAAGCGCGTCGCCATGATCGGCAACGACCTCGCCCTCGATCCCGGCGTCGGCACCTGCGGCAAGGAAGGCCAGAGCGTGCCGGTCGGCGTCGGCCAGCCGACCCTGCGCATCGATGGTTTGACTGTTGGTGGTACGGGGTAAGTCTGTTCGCTGCGCTGCGGTAAAATCGCCGGTTTTCCGTTCCGGGCAACCATCATGAAGCACATTGTCGACGACGTACGCATCCGCGAGATCAAGGAACTTTCACCGCCCGGCCACGTCTTGCGCGAATATCCCGCCACCGAGCCCGCCGCGGCGACGACTTTTGAGGCGCGTTCCGGCATTCATCGCATTCTCCACGGCGCCGATAACCGGCTGGTGGTGGTGGTCGGGCCGTGCTCGATCCATGATTTCGATTCGGCGCTGGAGTATGCGCGCCGCCTCAAGGCCGAGCATGACCGGCTGGCCGGCGATCTCCTGATCCTGATGCGCGTTTATTTCGAGAAGCCGCGCACCACCGTGGGCTGGAAGGGTTTGATCAACGATCCGCGCATGGACGGCAGCTTCAAGATCAACGAGGGCGTGCGGTTGGCGCGGCGGCTCTTGTGGGAACTGAACGGCATGGGGCTGCCCTGCGCCACCGAGTTTCTCGACACCATCATTCCGCAATACACCGCCGACCTGATCAGTTGGGGCGCGATCGGCGCCCGCACCACCGAATCGCAGGTGCACCGCGAACTGGCCTCCGGTCTTTCATGCCCGGTCGGTTTCAAGAATGGCACCGACGGCAATATCAGGATCGCCGTCGACGCGATTCGCGCCGCGCAGTCGCCGCACCATTTTCTTTCGGTGACCAAGGCCGGGCATTCGGCCATCGTGTCGACCAACGGCAACGAGGACTGCCACATCATCCTGCGCGGCGGCAAGCAACCCAATTATGACCACGCCAGCATCGAGGCTGCCTGCATCGATCTGGGCAAGTCCGGTCTGGCGGCGCGGGTGATGGTCGACTTTTCGCACGGCAACAGCCGCAAGGATTTCAAGCGGCAGATGGAAGTGTCGACCGATGTCGCCGCCCAACTGGCGGCCGGCGAGGATCGCATCTTCGGCGTGATGATCGAGTCGCATTTGAATGAAGGCCGCCAGGATCCGCATCCCGGCAAGCCGCTCGCCCACGGTGTGTCGATCACCGATGCCTGCCTGGGTTGGGACGACACCGTGACGGTGCTCGATCAATTGGCCGAGGCGGTGCAAAAACGCCGCCTGGCGCTGGCCGTTCGCTAAATAAACGTGGCGAACGCTGCCCGGCGTTTGTTCTACGCGGCCGTTGGCCTGACGCTGGTCTTTCGCCTGTGGCTGGCGGCAGCCATGCCGATCACCGGCGATGAAGCCTATTTCATCTGGTGGGGGTGGATTCCCGATTGGGGTTTTTACGATCACCCGCCGCTGATCGGCTGGTGGCTGGCGGCCTTGCTGGCGCTTGGCGATGCGGAGTGGTGGCTGCGTCTGCCGCAGGTGGTGCAGCCGGTGTTCTTGGCGCTGGCGGTGCGCTGGGCCTGGCCGCGCCTGTGGCCTGTACAGTCTGATCGGCGTGACTGGGCAGCGCTGCTGGTGCTGCTGGCCCCCGTGAATGTCTGGAATGTGTTCACCACCACCGATACCGCGCTGGTCTATTGCGCCGTGCTGTCCGGGCTGGCCTGGCTTTTTGCGGTGCGTGACGACAATCCGCGCTGGTATGCCTTGGCAGGTATTTTTCTCGCGGGTGCGGTGCTGTCGAAATATTTTGCCGCATTGCTGGGCTTTGCCTACCTGATTGATGTGCTGCGTAGGCGCACCGCGCGCGCCTTTGCCGGGCTGGCCGTCACCTATGCCACTACCGTGCCGGCGCTCTTGCTGATGGCCTGGTGGAACGCCGGCCACTGCTGGTCGAATTACATGTTCAACTTCGTCAATCGGCATGGCGCGAATACCGGACTCAATTGGGAAACACCCTTGCTGTATGCGGCAACGCTGGTCTATGTGCTGACACCGCCGGTGCTGTGGCTGATATTTAGACGCCGCTCATCGCGCCGTTCCGCCAGCGCCGACTTTTCTACAGTGGATCGCAGCCTAGCCACGCTGGTCATTGTGCCCCTGCTGCTGTTCGCCGCGCTGTCGCTATTCAAGACCATCGGCCTGCACTGGCTGCTGGCCTTCGTGCCGTTTGCCATTTTGCTGGCGGTGCGTCGCCTGTCCGCCTGCGCGTTGCCGAAACTGGCGCTGTTTTTCATGGGGTTCGCCGCGCTGCACCTTGCGGCTGTCTTCGTTGTCTCTCGACTGCCGCTGGAAACCTGGCGCTCGCTCAAGATTTATCCCGGCCTGGTGCTCACCTTCGAAAGCCGTACCCTTGTCGCCCGTGCCGCGGCCGGTGACAGCCTGCTGGCAGCGGATGGCTATTCGAATGCGGTGATTCTGGGCTACAACCTGCGGCGCTATGTGCCGGTGCTGGGCATGGGATCGAGCCACGCGCGCCATGACGACATCCTCACCGACTGGCGCGTGCAGGATGGCCGCGACATCACCGTGCTGCGCAAGACGGCGCCGGACAGGGACGAATACAGCGCCTGGTTCCGCAGCGTTGAGATCGACAGCTTCGAGCGGCGCGGCGCGCACTTCTGGGTGGTGCGCGGGCGCGGTTTCGATTACGCTAGTTACCGCGACAGCGTGCTCCTCGAAGTGCGCCGCCGCTATTACGCGCTGCCGCCCTGGTTGCCACAGACAGCCTGCTTTTTTTGTGACCGCTATTTTCCTGAAAAGACATGCATCCGCTGATCCAACTGCTCCGGCCGCATCAATGGGTGAAAAACGGTTTTGTATTTGCCGGCCTGCTGTTCAGCCATTCCTGGAGCGACCCGGATCTGGTGACGCAGGCCGTCCTGGCCTTTGTCGCGTTCTGCCTGGTCTCGTCGGCGGTGTATGTGATGAACGACCTGCTGGACCGCGAGCAGGATCGGCGCCATCCGGAAAAATGTCGCCGTCCGCTCGCCACCGGTTCGGTGAGTGTGCCGGCAGCGCTTGTGGTGGCCAGCGTTTGCCTGCTGCTGGGTCTGGGGCTGGCGTTTGGACTGTTTGTCGCACCCGCGTCGCAGGCGCCGTGGGTCTTTGCCGTCTATTTTCTGCTGAACGTCGCCTACAGCCTTGGCTTGAAGCATATTGTGGTGCTCGATGTCTTCATCATCGCCGCCGGCTTCATGCTGCGGCTCTTGGCCGGTACGCTCGGGCTGGGCATCTGGCCTTCGCACTGGCTGCTATTGTGCGGCCTGATGTTGACGCTGTTTCTCGGTTTTGCCAAACGCCGCGCCGAATTGAATGTCCTGGTGGCGGACGGTGGGCAGCATCGGCGCGTGCTCGATCAATACACGCCGGCCATGCTGGATCAGTTCACCACCCTGTCGGCCGGCGCGACGATGATGGCCTACAGTCTCTACACGGTCAGTGCGGAAACCATCGCGCTGCACGGCACGCCCTGGCTGATCGCCACCGTGCCGTGCGTGCTCTACGGCCTCCTGCGCTACCTGTATCGCCTGCACCGTGCCGGTGGCGGCGGCGACCCCGCGCGCGAAATGCTGACCGATCCGCATTTGCTGGGAATATTTACCCTTTGGCTGGCATTGGTAATCTGGCTGCTGGCATAATCGCCCGGTTAAGCGTTGACACCCTTTTGCCAGAGCACGTCGCCGCGGCCGGCGTGTTGGTTCAGCCAGCGCGCCAGCACGAACAGCAGGTCGGACAGCCGGTTCAGGTATTGACGCGAAGTTTCCGACACGGGTTCGGTTTGCGCCAGCAGGACCACGGCGCGTTCGGCGCGTCGGCAGACAGTGCGGGCCTGATGCGCCAGCGCGGCGGCGCGCGTGCCGGCGGGCAAAATGAATTCCTTCAGGGGTGCCAGTGCGGCGTTGAAACGGTCGATGGCCGTTTCCAGTCGTCCCGGCTGCGTGGCCTTGAGAAAGACGCCGCCGGGCACCGACAGCTCGCCGCCCAGGTCGAACAGGTCGTGCTGCACGCCCGTGAGCAAGTTGCGCACCTCATCCGGCATTGTTTCGCAGAGCAGCACCCCGATGATGGCATTCAGTTCATCGACATCGCCGAGCGCGGCAATGCGCGGCGCGTCCTTGCCGACGCGCGAACCGTCGCCCAGGCCGGTAGTGCCGGCGTCGCCGGTGCGGGTATAAATTTTCGAGAGGCGATAGCCCATGTTTAAAAGTTGGCGCTGGGGAGACGGCGGATTAAGGGTTATTGGCGGGATCGGCGCGCAGCATCATCTTCGACAGTTCGGCGGCCGAGTGGATGTCGAGTTTTTCCATCAGGTGCAGGCGATGCACCTGCACGGTCCGCTCGCTGATTTCGAGCCGCTGGCCGATCGTCTTGTTGGGCAGCCCTTCCGCGACCAGCCGGGCGACTTGTCGCTCGCGCGGTGACAGTCGCTGCAGTCGCTCGCACAATGCGCGTTGCACGCTGTCCTCCTCGTGGTGCGCAACACTGCAGCGCACCGCCATCGCGATGGCATCGAGCAGCGTCTGGTCCCGGAAAGGCTTTTCGATGAAGTCTCTGGCGCCAAGCTTCATCGCTTCGACGGCCATCGACACATCGCC
>JAUSBB010000025.1 GCA_030652245.1 Rhodocyclaceae bacterium
TCAACGCGCTTGAGCGCCTCCATCACCTGGCTGTCCGAAAATTTCGACTTCTTCATGTAGAACTCCCTCGTTCGAGAAAATTCTACTTCTGCCCGCCTTCAATTTACGGGGGGATTACCGTTGCAACATACTGTCAGAAAACGAAGGTAACTGTAACTTGCAGCACCTGGTGATATCGCGATATCATGATCAACTCATTTATCTGCGGAGGCGTCTCATGGCACAAGTTATCGTTCGCAACCTTGAAGACGAGGTGAAGGCCGTTCTTAAAGTGCGCGCTACCCGGCACGGCTGGAGCATGGAGGAGGAGGTTCGCCAGATTCTGCGCCGTGCCGTCGGCGAAGCGGATCAGGCGCGGCCAAAACTCGGCTCGCGCATCGCGGCGCGCTTTGCAGGCGCAGGTCTGACCGAACCTTTGCCGGAACTGCATGGACAAACCATCGATCCCATGAGTCTCCCCGCGTGATCATTCTGGACACCAACGTCTTGTCGGCGCTGATGCAGAGACAGCCCGACTTGCAGGTCGTGGCCTGGTTGGACGAGCAGCCCGCCGAATCCGTCTGGCTCAACTGCATCACCTTGTTTGAGGCCCGTTATGGTCTGGCTTTGCTGGCGTCTGGCCAGCGTAGAAGCTTGCTGCAAGAACGCTTTGAGGCACTCCTGAAGGATGACCTGCAAAACCGCGTGCTGCCGTTCGATGCCAATGCCGCCAGCCAGGCCGCCCAATTGGCTGCCGATCGCAAGGCTCGTGGCTGCCCCGTGGACATGCGCGACACCTTTATTGCCGGTATTGCTCTGGCGCGACGGGCCACGCTGGCCACGCGCAATGTGCGGCATTTTGACGATTTATCTGTTCCGATCGTCAATCCCTGGGATCAATAAATTTATCGGTGATGCCCGAGATTTGCTGGCGCGGTTGGAAGGGCGAAATGCCTGAGCCGCCGCGCATTGATATCCGCCCAGATCATCGGTAAACTGATAGAGCCATCTAGTATTATTACTAGACATATATTCTAAAAAACATATACTCAAGCATGTCACTCCCCTACGAACGCGCCTTTGTGGCGCAGCTTGAAAAACGTCTCAGTGGGGCGCCACCCCTGATCCAGATTCTGGTGGGTCCGCGCCAGGTCGGCAAGACCACCGGCATGCGCCAGTTGCTTGCACGCACTTCAGGCAGCCACCACTACGCCAATGCCGATGACCAACTGGTGACCGATCGCTCCTGGCTGCTGGCGCAGTGGCAGCAGGCGTTGTTGCTGGGGGATGGCGCGCTGTTGGTCATTGATGAGATCCAGAAGATTCCCAACTGGTCCGAGGCCGTCAAGTCGCTGTGGGACAAGCAGCCGCGCCGACTGCGGGTGGTGTTGCTGGGATCGAGTTCTCTGCAAATCCAGAGCGGACTGACCGAGAGCCTGGCCGGTCGTTTTGAGTTGACCCGGATTTACCATTGGACGTTTGCCGAGCTTGAATGTGCATTCGGCTATGACCTCGAGCGCTATCTTTTGTATGGGGGCTATCCCGGCGCCGTGGCGTTCGAGGATGACCATGACCGCTGGTATGCCTATCTGAAAGACGCGATTGTCGAGGCGGTCATCGGCAAGGATATTCTGCAAAACCGCAAGGTGGCCAACCCGGCGCTGTTTCGGCAGGCTTTTGAAATCCTCTGCCGTTATCCGGCCCAGGAAATCAGTTACACCAAGCTGCTTGGCCAATTGCAGGACAAGGGCAATACCGATCTGGTCAAGTATTACCTGGAACTGTATGCCGGCGCGTTCCTGATCTTTTCTCTGGAAAAGTATTCCGCCAAGGGTTGGCTGACACGCGCTTCCAGCCCCAAAATTCTCGCGGCCTGCCCGGCCCTTTACACGATGACGGCCGGGCCGCGAGCACTGGCCGATCCGGAGCAGCGGGGACGTGTCTTTGAACTGGCGGTGGGCGCGGAGTTGCTGCAACTGCCGGGCGAACTTTTCTACTGGCGGGAAAAGAATGCTGAAGTTGATTTTGTGTACCGTTATCAGGGCAGGCTCTACGCGCTCGAGGTCAAATCCGGCAGAAAAAAATCCGCTAAAGGGCTTGAGGCGTTCATAAAGCACTTTCCCGACGCCAGCCCGGTGATTTTGACCCCGGATAATTTTCCCGCGTTGTCCGCGAACCCGCGAAAATTTCTGGCCGGACTCTGACCCGGATAGTTCATCGGGGCGGCCCCCAACATGACGGAAAGGTGCATGGATGAAGCGTCTGTTTGATTTCTGTCTTGCCGCGTTCGCGGCTTTACTGCTGGCTGTGCCGATCGCGCTGGTCGCGCTGGCGGTGAAGCTGACTTCGGCCGGCCCGGCGCTGTATTGGTCTGACCGGGTCGGCAAGGGAAACGGCATTTTCCGCATGCCAAAGTTTCGCAGCATGCGTATCGGCACGCCGGCGGTGGCGACCCATTTGTTGACCGATCCCGGCGCTTATCTGACGCCGATCGGCTCTTTCCTGCGCAAGTCGAGTCTCGATGAGTTGCCGCAGTTGTGGAGCATCCTGAAGGGCGACATGAGCTTCGTCGGACCGCGGCCGGCCCTGTTCAATCAGGACGATCTGATCGCCTTGCGCACCCAATGCGGCGTGCATGAGCTGACGCCGGGGCTGACGGGATGGGCGCAGGTGAATGGCCGGGATGAATTGCCGATCCCCGAGAAGGTGCGGCTGGATGCGGAATATATGCAAAGGGAATCGTTGTGGTTCGATTTGCGGATATTATGGATGACTTTTGTCAAGGTCGTGCGGCGCGATGGCGTCACGCACTGATTCACTGATTGAAACTCATGCCATTTAGCCAAGCCGCCGTTGCCCTGCTCGCCCTGCCGCGCCCGCTGAAGCGCCTGCTGGCGCTGGGCGTGGATGCCAGCCTGTGCGTGCTGACCGTCTGGCTGGCTTTCTACCTGCGTCTGGGCGAGTGGCTGCGGCTCTCCGGCGACGGTGTCATGTACCCGGCGGCGGCGGTGTATGGGGCGCTGCTGCTGGCCCTGCCGATCTTTGTCGTTTCCGGACTGTATCGCGCGATCTTTCGCTATGGCGGGTGGGCGGCGCTGATGGCGGTCAGCCGGGCGATCGCGCTCTATGGGCTGTTGTATGCGATCGTATTTACCGTCATCGGCGTGCCGGGCGTGCCGCGCACCGTCGGCCTGATCCAGCCGCTGCTGCTGCTGCTGGCGGTGGGGGCGTCGCGCGCCCTGGCCCGTTACTGGCTGGGCGACATGTATCAGGGCATCGTCAAGCGCATGGACTTGCCCAAGGTGCTGATCTATGGCGCAGGCAGCGCGGGCCGGCAACTGGCGGCGGCACTGGCGCACAGCCACGAAATGCGCGTGGCGGGCTATCTCGACGACGACCCGCGCCTGCACGGCGGCGTGATGAACGGCCTGAGGATTCACGCCCCGGCTGATTTGCCTGGCCTGGTGGAATCCTTGCCGGTGCGCGATGTGCTGCTGGCGATTCCTTCGGCGAGCCGCCAGCGCCGCAACGAGATCTTGCAGCAACTGCTGCGCTCGCATGTCGCGGTGCGCACCCTGCCGGGCTTGTCCGACCTGGCGCAGGGGCGCGTGCATGTGTCCGATCTGCACGAGCTCGACATCGACGACCTGCTGGGTCGGGATGCGGTCGTGCCCGATGTGGCGCTGCTGGAGAAGAACATTCGCGGCAAGGTGGTGCTGGTGACAGGTGCGGGTGGCTCGATCGGCGGCGAGCTGTGCCGGCAGATACTGGGTATCGGGCCGCGCACACTGTTGCTGGTGGAGCAAAGCGAATTTGCGCTGTACCAGATTCACCAGGAATTGCAGATTGCCTTGCCTGCCGGTATCGAACTGGTGCCCTTGCTGGGGTCGGTGTGCGACGCGCGGCGCATGCGCGGCATCATGAGCGCCTGGCGGCCGGACACGATTTACCATGCGGCTGCGTATAAACATGTGCCGCTGGTCGAGCACAACCCGGCGGAGGGTATCCGCAACAATGTGTTCGGCACGCTAACGACCGCGCGCGTGGCGCAGGAACTGGGGGTGGCGGATTTCGTGCTGATCAGCACCGACAAGGCGGTGCGGCCGACCAACATCATGGGTGCCAGCAAACGGCTGGCCGAGATGGTTTTGCAGGCGCTGGCGACCCCAACATCCGGAACGCAATTCACCATGGTGCGCTTTGGCAATGTGCTCGGTTCTTCCGGTTCGGTGGTGCCGAAATTCCGCCAGCAGATCAAGGACGGCGGCCCGATTACGCTGACCGATCCCGAGGTGACGCGCTTTTTCATGACGATTCCCGA
>JAUSBB010000029.1 GCA_030652245.1 Rhodocyclaceae bacterium
ACCATCGGCATCACCAAGGGCCGCTGGAACACGCTGGTGACCGCGCTGCAACAGTTCAAGGACGACTACGACAAGAATCAGCCGCTCTGGAAAATGCTGCCCGAGTTCGTTGCCAAGTTCCCGCGCTATGAGCGCATGGGCTTGCGCGAGCTGTGCACCCAGATTCACGAGGTTTACAAGGCCAACGACGTGGCGCGCCTGACCACCGAGATGTACCTCTCGAACATGGTGCCGGCGATGCGTCCGGCCGATGCCTTCGCCAAGATGGCGCACCGCGAGATCGACCGCGTCGGCATCGACGAGCTTGAGGGCCGCGTCACGGCAGTGCTGCTGACGCCCTATCCGCCGGGTATTCCGCTGTTGATTCCGGGCGAGCGCTTCAACCCGATCATCGTGCGCTACCTGCAATTCGCCCGCGACTTCAACGCCCGCTTCCCCGGCTTCGAGACCGATATTCACGGTCTCGTGAAGTCGGAAGGCAATGGTTATTACGTGGACTGTGTGCGTTCATAGGTGACAAAGGCGTAACCGAGGCCGGCGTCCGTCCTGCCGGTTTCGCGTTTGACCTCGCGCCACTGCGCGCGGTCGTAGTCCGGGAAGAACGCATCGCCGAAAAATTCCGCGTCAATCTCCGTGAGTTCCAGCCGCTCTGCCAGTGGCAGCGCATGAGCGTACAACTCGGCGCCGCCGATGACAAATAGGCCCCCCCCGAAAGCGCCGCCATGCGGCGCTCTCCCCCCAGGGGGCGAAGAAACACTTGGGGCGGCCCGGCGTGTTTCTTCAGGTGCCGTCCCGCCAGCGCCGACTTTTAGCGCGTCGGCCAGCGAATGCACGACGCTGGCGTCTTCCGCCACATAAGACGGGTCGCGTGTCAGCACGATATTCAGTCGACCGGGCAGGGGGCGAAAGCGCGGCGGCAGCGATTCCCAGGTCTTGCGCCCCATGATGACCGCATGGCCGTTGGTCAGTTGCTTGAAGTGTTTCAAGTCTTCCGGCAGATGCCAGGGCAGGGCGTTGCTGTCGCCAATCACGCCATTGCTCGCCACGGCGGCGATCAGGGTCAGACCCTTCATTGGCGTTGCAGGGTCCGATAGAGGTCAAGATAGCGCGCCGCCGGCACGCGCCAACTGTAATCGCCGGCCATGGCGGCCATTTGCAACTGGCGCCAGCGCTTGGGGTCGCGCCACGCCTCGGCCGCCCGGCGGACCGTGTGCATGAGGGCCGCCGGCGTGGTCTCGCTAAATACAAAGCCATTGCCCAGGGCCCCGCTGTCCGCGTCAATGACGGTGTCGGCTAGTCCGCCGGTGGCGCGCACCAGGGGTGGCGTGCCGTAGGCCAGGCTGTACATCTGGTTCAGCCCGCAGGGCTCGAAGCGGGACGGCATGAGGAAGCAGTCGGCGCCGGCCTCGATGTGGTGCGCCAGCGCTTCGTCGAAGCCGATGGTGACGGCGATATGTTGCGGATGGCGTTCCGCCAGCTTGCGGAAGGCGGCTTCCAGCGTCTTGTCGCCATTGCCCAGCACGACCAGTTGCGCCGGCAGGGCCGCCAGCAGATCGCCTGCCGCCGCCACGAGGTCCAGACCCTTTTGGCTGGTCAGCCGGCTGACGACGGCAAACAGCGGGCAGTCGCTGCGTTCGGGCAGACCGAACTGGCGTTGCAGGGCCGCCTTGTTCTTGCGCTTGGCGTCGAGATGCTCGCGGTCATAGGTGGCGGCCAGATGGCTGTCGCTGGCCGGATTCCAGATGGTCGTGTCGATGCCGTTCAGGATGCCGGTCAATTCGGCGGCGCGGCTCCTCAGCAGGCCGGAGAGGCCCATGCCCTCCGCTGTCGTCTGGATCTCGCGCGCATAGGTCGGGCTGACGGTGGTGAGCCGGTCGGCATGCCGCAATCCCGCCTTGAGAAAGGACAACTGGCTGTAATACTCGACGCCATCGATGTGCCAGTCACTGGCCAGCAGCCCGAGTTCGTCGAGCACCTGGGGCGGGAAGATGCCCTGAAAGGCCAGGTTATGAATCGTCAGCACCGAGGCCGCGCCGCCCTTCTCGTAAAAGCGCAGGTAATAGGGCGCGAGGGCGGTCTGCCAGTCGTGGCAATGCAGGATGTCCGGCCGCCAGTCGAGCGGCGTGGCATCGCCCGCCAGCCGCGCGGCGACGCGCGAGAGCAGGCCGAAGCGCAAATGATTGTCGAGCCAGTCGATGCCCTCGGGGCCGAGATAGGGGTTGCCCGGCCGGTCGAAAAGTTGCGGGCAGTCGAGCAGCAGGAAGGGTAGACCATCCGCATGCTGCGCCGCATACAGGTCGGCTGCCGGCAGTTGGCCGCCCAGCGAGGGCAGATGCGCGAGGTGCTCGGCATTCGGGAAAGCCTTCTGCAATGCCGGGTAGCGCGGCGCCAGCACGCGCAGGTCGCAGCCCGCCTGGCGCAAGGCCTGCGGCAGGGCGCCGGCGACATCGCCCAGTCCCCCGGTTTTCACCCACGGGGCGATTTCCGACGTGACGAATAAAGTTTTCACTGGCAGGCGTCTATCAACCCGGCGGTGGAACTGTCGATGCCGGCCACGGGCGCCTTGCCCTCGATCATCGGTAGCAGCGCATTGGCGATCTGCTTGCCGTATTCGACGCCCCACTGGTCGAAGGCGTTGAGATTCCAGAGCGCGCCGAGCGTGAATACCTTGTGCTCATAGAGCGCGATGAGCGCGCCGAGGGTGTGCGGGTCGAGTTTCGGCAGCAGCAGCGTGGTCGAGGGCTGGTTGCCGGGGAAAACCTTGTACGGCGCGAGAAATGAAGGATCGGGCGGGACAGCACCATGGACGCCCGAAGAAGTCGGCTCTGGCGGGACGGCCGATTCGAGCTCGGCACGCGCCTCGGCCTCGGTCTTGCCCTGCATCAGCGCCGCACTCTGGGCGAAGCAGTTGGCGAGCAGTTTTTCGTGATGGCCGGCAAGCGGAAAGTCGGCTTCGCGGCAGGCGATGAATTCACAGGACAGCGTTCGTCCGCCCTGGTGGAGCAGTTGGTAGAAGGCGTGTTGGCCGTTGGTGCCCGGCTCGCCCCAGAGGATGGGTTGGGTGGGGCAGCCGACTGACTTGCCATCCCGGTCGACCTGCTTGCCGAGACTTTCCATTTCGAGTTGTTGCAGATAGCGGGGCAGGAGGCCGAGCGACTGGCTGTAGGGCAGCAGTGCGCGGGTTTGCAGGCCGAGAAAATCGGCGTTCCACAGATCGATGAAGGCCAGCAGCGCGGGCAGGTTTTCCTGCGGCGGCGCGCTGAAGAAATGTTCGTCCATGGCGTGGGCGCCCGCCAGCATGGCCGCGAATTTGTCGAAGCCGATCGCCAGCGCTAGCGGCAGACCGATGGCCGACCACAGCGAGAAACGTCCGCCGACCCAGTCCCAGAAGGCGAAGGCGTTGGCGGGGTCGATGCCGAAGGCGGCGACGCGGTCGAGTGCGGTGGAAATGGCGACGAAGTGACGGGAAACCGCCGCCTCGCCGAGCGCTGCCGTCAGCCACGCGCGCGCGGACGCGGCGTTCTGCATGGTTTCCTGCGTTGTGAAGGTCTTGCTGGCAATGATGAACAGCGTGGTGCGCGGTGTCAGTCCGGCCAGCGTGGTGGCGAGATCGGCGCCATCGAGGTTGGCAACGTAATGGACGCGCAAATGGGGGACGTGCTGGGCGGCGAGCGCCTGCGTGGCCATGCGCGGGCCGAGATCGGAGCCGCCGATGCCGATATTGACGATGTCGCAGATCGGTTCGCCGGTGGCGCCGCGCCAGTGGCCGGAATGGATGGCGTCGCAGAAGCCGCGCATCTTGGTCAGCACCGCCTGTACGTCGGGCATGACGTCGCGGCCATCAACTTTGATCGGCCCGCCATCATGACCCATGTTGCGAAGCGCGACGTGCAGCACGGCGCGTCCCTCGGTGTGGTTGATCGGCGCGCCGGCGCGCATCTTCGCAATCCAGCCTGGCACGTCGGCGGTCCGCCACAACTCGGCCAGGAGCGGCAGCGTCTCCGCTGTGATGCGCTGTTTGGACAGATCGAGCAGCCAATCGTTACCCTGGCTCCAGCGCACCGTTAAACGCTGGAAACGATTTGGGTCAGCGGCGAACAGGTCGCGCAGATGCTGGCCGCGCAGATCGCTGGCGTGTCGTTTCAGGTGTTGCCAGGCAGGAGTGTCTACAACCACAGCATCATCCCCATCTCGAAGGGTTGGGTCAGCAGTTCGTGGTAGGGATAGGCGCGGATGCGGTATTCGATCTTGCCGCAGATGTCCGGCGTCAGGTCGATGGCGTAGATGTTTTCGCCAGTACTTTGCCCCGGCCCCTGGTGTTCGAGAAACAGCCGGCGCGGCGGCCGCGATTTGGTGTTGGAACTCGGCCGCGCCATCAGCATTTCGACCGTGATGTCGGCCGGCAGCAGCCCATCGAGTTGCACCACCACCTCGATTTTCACGCTCTCGCCGAAGGCCATGCGCTTTTGCGGATTGTCGTTGCGGCGCAGGCTGATGCTGGGCCAGGCATGCCGCACTTTCTGTTTCCAAGCGGACAGTTCGCTCGCGGCGGCGAAGTGGTCGGCGCTTTTCAGGCGCCACTGATGGTCTGCGGGCGCATAGAACTTGGCGACATATTCGCCGACCATGCGCGCCGAATTGAAGCGGGGCGTGATGGTGGCGACCGAACGCTTGGCGGTGCCGACCCAGCCGGGCGAATAGCCCATCGGCCCGCGTGCGTAGTAGAGCGGAATGACTTTGTCCTGAAGAAGCTCGTACAGCGAGCGGCCTTCTTCCTGGTCGCGCCGCTCTTCATCGTGGATGGCGGAAGCCGGCTTGATCGCCCAGCCGTTCGCGCCATTTTCGTCCTGCTGATAGCCCTCGCCCCACCAGCCGTCCAGCACCGAGAGGTTGATGACGCCGTTGATGCCTGCCTTCATCCCCGAGGTGCCGGAGGCTTCGAGCGGATAGATGGGATTGTTGAGCCAGACATCGGCGCCGGAGACCAGCCGCCGCGCCAGCCGCAGGTCGTAGCCCTCGACCAGCAGGAAATGACCCTCGAATTCGGGCATCTCCGCGACTTCGTGGATGCGGCGGATCAAGGCCTGGCCCGGCAGGTCGGCCGGGTGGGCCTTGCCGGCGAAGATGAACAGCACCGGCCGCTCGGGATTGCAGATCAGGCGCCGCAGGCGGTCGAGATCGCGGAACAGCAGCGTGGCGCGCTTGTAGGTGGCGAAGCGGCGCGCGAAGACGATGGTCAATACGTTGGGATTTTCCGGGTCGGCCAGCCGCAACAGCCGGTCGATGTGCGACTGGGAACTCTGGTTGCGCACATGCTGCTTCGTGACGCGGTCCCGCACCAGATGGAGCATCTGCGCCTTGATCGACTGGCGCACGCTCCAGAAGCTATGGTCTGGAATGGCGTGGATTTCTGTCCAGCAGCGCGGGTCGGTGAGCCGCTGGCGCCAGGCCGGGCCGAGCACGCGGTCGAAGGTGTCGTGCCAGATGTCGGAGAGAAAGGTCGGCACATGGATGCCGTTGGTCACATAATTGATCGGGTTCTCGGTCGGTTCGATCTGCGGCCACAGGCCGGCGCAGATCTCCGACGAGACGGTGCCGTGGATGCGCGAAACGCCGTTGTGAAAACGCGAACCGCGAATGGCCAGCGCCGTCATGTTGAAGTCGGGCTGGTTGTCGATGCGCCCCAGACTGAGCAGGCTGGCAATGTCGCAGCCCAGGTCGTGGCAGCACTCCTCGAAATAACGGCGGATGATGTCCTCGGCGAAGTGGTCGTGGCCGGCCGGCACGGGGGTGTGGGTGGTGAATACGGTGTTGCTGGCGACCGCCTCGAAGGCGCCGGAAAAATCCAGCCCGGCCTTGATGAGGTCGCGGGCGCGTTCGAGGATCAGAAAGGCGGCATGGCCCTCGTTGATGTGCCAGACGGTGGGCAAGAGGCCCATTTCGGCCAGCGCGCGCACGCCGCCCATGCCCAGCACGATCTCCTGTTCGAGGCGCATGGTGCGGTCGCCGCCGTAGAGCTGGTGGGCGATGTCGCGGTCGTGCGGCGAGTTTTCTTCCAGGTCGGTATCGAGCAGATACAAGGTGATGTGGCCGACGCGGGTCGACCAGACCTTGATGTGCACCACGCGGCCGGGCATGTGGATGCTGACCTTGAGAGCGCTGCCATCGGCGCGCAGCACCGGCGTCACCGGCAGGTCGTCGAAATCGGCGTCGGTATTTTGCGCGTGCTGGCGGCCCTCGCCGTCGATGCTCTGCTTGAAATAGCCCTGGCGATACAGCAGGCCGACGCCGACGAACGGCAGATTCAGGTCGCTGGCGGTCTTGCAGTGGTCGCCGGCCAGGATGCCCAAGCCGCCGGAGTAAATGGGCAGGCTCTCGTGGAAGCCGAACTCGGCGCAGAAATAGGCGATCAGCCCGCCAGCGGGGAGTTGCGTGGCGTGCTCGCGGCCCAGACCATCGTGGTAGGTGTCGTAGGCCGACAGCACCTTGGCGAGCGTACCCAGAAAGACCGGATCTTCGGCGGCCTCATCGAGCTGGCGCTGGTCGACGCGCTTCAGGAATGCCTTCGGGCTGTGGCCGACCGCTCCCCAGAGCTTCTGGTCGAGGCGGGCGAACAGGGAGCGGGTGGGCCGATCCCAGCTATACCAGAGATTATTGGCGAGCTCGTCGAGGCGGGCCAGCCGGGCGGGGAGTTGTGGGTTGACTTCGAGTTGGAAGAGGGTGCCGGCCATGATGTTTTTGTGGTTTCTTTGGGATGTTGGGTGATTGATTTTACGTGGATTGCGCGGGATGATCGCTGGCGCGCCGCATCGTGCCACCGGCAGCGACAGCGGTTTCGTCGGCACGGCCCGTCGAAATCGGCACATCGAGTTGCCCTGGCGGCGCCAGATGCAGACAGCGATAGAGATTGGCGAGGTTGCGGCGGAATAGCCGGTCGAAGCCGGCCACCGCTTGCGCCGGGTTGTAGTCGCCGAACCACCAGAACCAGTCGGAGCTTTCGCAGACGGCGAGCTGCGCTTCCGCCGCCGCCGCTTCCGCCACGGAAAGACGGCTGCTGTCGATCACCTGGTCGTAACTGTGCTTGGCGGCGCACAACAGATCCCAGGCGTGGTTCTTGGCCGGGTCGCCGATCCAGGTGGAAAAAGTGCCATAGACCCAGCTCCCCGCCGTCAGTTTGGGCAAAGTCGGCGCTGGCGGGACGGCGTCAGCCGCTCCCGCCGCGTTGATGGGGACGGCACTATCGATGACCTCAGCGAAAGTGCGGGTGCGAATCGCCGGTCGCGCTTCGAGCAGTTCATACAGGTCGTCGAAGAAGTAGTGGCCGTTGTAGGGGTAGTACTCCCAGGCATTCTCGCCATCGAGGATGACGCTGACCAGCGGCGTTTCTCCGGCCGGCGCGGCGGCGGCGATGGCTTCCAGTTGCGCGACGAAATGCGCGGCGGCATCGCGGCCATGCCATCTGGAATACTCGAAGCCGATCAGGTCGGAGAGCCGGTCATCGCGGAAGAACAGGGTGAGCCCCGGCGCATCGGCCAGTTGCCAGGGGTGGTGTGCCGCTTGTCGTTGCGATGCGGGCTGGTGTGTGCCGAGGCTGTGTTGCAGCACGATCTCGCCGCTGGCGGTCCAGCGACAACCCGCCGCGGCGAGTTGCCGGGCGAAGGCGGTGGAGAGCGCGCCTTCGGCCGGCCACAGGCCCGTCGGCGGTTCGCCAAAACGCCGCGCGTGGCTGTCTTGTGCCGCCGCAATGTGCCGGTGCACCCGCTCGCGCCCGCCGGGATAGTGTGTCGCCAGCGGCAGGGGCGCAGCGGGCAGGCTTTCCCGCGCGACCTGAAAATCAAGCAACAGCGGCGCCAGCGGGTGGCAGGCCGGCGTTGCCGACAGTTCGATCTGGCCCCGCGCCTGCAAGGCGCGATAGCGCGGCACCAGCGCGGCGAGCGTCTTGCCGATATAGGCCAGCAGATTGCGGCGGTCCGCGCGACTGTAGCCTTCGCCCTTGGCCATCAGTTCGGCCAGCAACGGCTCGCGTCGACGTTCGGTCTCTCCCGTCCAGACCAGGTGATACCAGGTCAGCAGATCGGCTAGGTAGGCGCCCGAAAGGTAGGCCAGCGCGCCATCACCAAGGCTCTCCTGCACCAGCGACGCGTGGAGCGTATGCAGGCGCTGGTAAGGGGGAAATGGCGCCAGCATGGTGGCGTGGTTGCAACGAAAGCAGGTTTCGAGCAGCAGCTTGCGCTCGCCGGCAGTGAGCGCGTCGAGGTCGGCGGAAGCCAGGAGCCGCAGCAGGGGGTCGATGAATTCGCCCGTGGCAAATTGCCGGACATAGTCGTCGATCTGATCGAGCAGCACCGGCACGAAATTCACCACGGCCCGGATCGATGGATGGCGCTCCAGATGCGCCGCCATGTCGGTGTAGTCCTTGAGGGCGTGCAGATAGGTCCACGGCATGACGAACGCGCCGCTCGCGTGGTCGCGGTAGTCCGGCTGATGCATGTGCCAGAGAAAAACCAGATCAAGCCGTGACGCGGCCATGACGGGCAGAACTCAGCGGATATGGTGAAGCTGCTGGCCGAGCATTTCCGGCGTGACCAGCGTGATGCCTTTTTCGGTGACGTGGAAGCGCCGGCGATCCTCCGCCAGATCATGGCCGATGACCATGTCCGCGGGCACATTGCAGTTTTTGTCGATCACCGCGCGCCTGATCCTGGCGCGGCGGCCGACCGTGCAATTGGGCAGCAGCACCGAATCTTCGACTTCCGACCAGCTATGGAGGTAGACGCCGGAAAACAGCAGCGAGCGGCGCGCGATGGCGCCGCTGATGATGTTGCCGCCCGAGACCAGCGAGTCGATCGCCGCGCCGCGCCGGTCGTCCTCGTCGAAAACGAACTTGGCCGGCGGCAGTTGCGCCTGATAGGTCCAGATCGGCCAGTCATTGTCATACATGTTGAGTTCCGGCGAGACCTTGGTCAGCTCGATGTTCGCCTCCCAGTAGGCATCGACGGTGCCGACGTCGCGCCAGTAGGGGGTGCCGCTGCCCGACATGCAGACGCAACTGTCGGCGAAGTTGTGGGCGTGGCAGCGGTAACGGCCGATGACGTGCGGGATGACGTTCTTGCCGAAGTCGTGCTCGGAGCGCGGGTCGTCGGCGTCCCTGATCAGTTGTTCGTAGAGGAAAGCGGTATTGAAGACATACACGCCCATGTTGGCCAGCGCCCGGTCGGGGCGGCCGGGCATGCAGGGCGGCGTCTGTGGCTTTTCGAGAAATTCGACGATGCGGTTTTCGTCATCGACGCCCATCACGCCGAAGGCGCTTGCCTCTTCGAGCGGCACGTCCATGCAGGCGACCGTCAGGTCGGCGCCCGTCTGGGCATGCTGGGCCAGCATGCGGCCATAGTCCATCTTGTAGATGTGATCGCCGGAGAGAATCAGCACATATTTCTGACTGCGCCGCCGCAGCATGTCGAGGTTCTGAAACACGGCGTCGGCCGTGCCCTGGTACCAGTCCTCGCCGACCTGCTGCTGTGCCGGCAAGAGGTCGATGAACTCGTCGAAGCGCCCGTCCAGAAAACTCCAGCCGCGCTGCAGGTGTTGAATCAGGCTTTGCGCCTTGTACTGGGTGGCGACCCCGATGCGGCGAATGCCCGAATTCACGCAGTTCGACAGCGCGAAATCGAGAATGCGAAACTTGCCGCCGAAGGGCACGGCGGGCTTGCAGCGCCAGTCGGTCAGTTGCATGAGCCGACTGCCGCGGCCGCCGGCCAGAATGATGGCGTAGGTCGAACGCGTCAGGTGGCTGACGAAGCGGCCCTGCGTGGATTGCGGGTCGTTGAGCGATAGATCTTGTTGCATGACTACTCCCTTGAGTGATGCACCCGCCGTCTGTTTTTTTGTAATACCACCGGCATGACGCCGACATTCCCCCTCTGGCAGGCGGGAGTGATGTGAACTTGAGTCGAGACCCTACGCGTTGAGCACGCCCTCGCGCAGTAGCCGCTCGACCTCGGCTTCCGCCGCTGCCCAGTCGTCAAGCGGGTTGCCCCCTTGAAAACCGCGTCGCTCGGCAATGTAATACGCCGCGACCTCGACATAGTAGCGGCGCTGATCGGCCGAGACGGCGCGCACAGCGCCCGAGGCCGCCACGGGTTTCGCGGCCTTTGCGGCCTTGACGGGTTTTGCCTTGGGCGCGGTGGCGGGTTTGGCGGTCACCTTGGGCTTGGCTGCCGGCTTCGGTTTGACCGCCGGCTTGGCCGGGGCGGCTGGGCTGGCCGGCTTCTTGGCTACCGTTGCCACCTTCGGCTTGACGGGTTTGTCGCCAGATTTTGTCGATGTAGGCATTGGGTGCTCCTTGTGGTGGTTGAACAATATCTACGACTACAGCTTACCTTATACAGCACGCATGTTGCTGTTTATTGCTATCGGTCAATGTGTGCGCCGCGCCAGCGTTGCGGCGCCCAGCAGGCCGATATCCGGGTCGGTGACGACATGCACCGGCATCCGCCGGACGAGTTCGGCGTGCTCGGCCTTGGCGTTGAACGCGGCGAGGAAAGCGCCGTCGTGCAGCAGCGGCAGCAGCTTCTGGGTGACGCCACCGGCCAGGAAGACGCCGCCCTTGGCCATCAGCGCCAGCGCCATGTCGCCGGCAAAGGCGCCATAGCTGCCCATGAAGACATCGACCGTCTGCCGGGCGCTGGCGTCCTTGTTCAACGCACGTTCGGCGATTTCCGCCGGATCGGCCGCCTCCCCGGTCAAGATGCGGTGGATCGCCGCCAGCCCCGGCCCGGAGATCACGCGCTCCGCCGTGACGCGGCCGTGTTCCTCTTGCAATGCAGTCCAGAGTCGCAACTGGGTTTCATTCGCCGGAGCAAAACCGGCATGACCGCCCTCGCTGGGCAAGACCTGGTCGCCGACCAGCATCGCCATGCCCAGCCCGGTGCCCGCGCCGAGCACCAACCGTATCCCGTCGGCGCTGGGTTCACCCGTTTGCAAGGTGACCAGATGTTCGGGCGCGAGCGCGGTCACACCCAGCGCAACGCCGGCGAAATCGTTGATCAGCGTCAGTGGTCCCAGGCCAAAATCTTTTTCGAGCCGGGCGGCATCGATGACCCAGGGCAGGTTGGTGATCTTCGCCCGGCGGCCGTCATCAGCCACCGGCCCGGCCACCGCAAGACAACCGCCATCGACAGGCGCGGAGGCCTCGCGCAAATAGGC
The DNA here is from genome assembly GCA_030652245.1 of Rhodocyclaceae bacterium. GTDB lineage: Bacteria > Pseudomonadota > Gammaproteobacteria > Burkholderiales > Rhodocyclaceae > Sulfuricystis. Next base: position 11,206 of record JAUSBB010000029.1, read on the forward strand.
GTCCAGCAGTGCGTCGAAACTCGAAAAGTCGGCGCTGGCGAGACGGCGCTTCTGAATGATTGCTCCGCCATCATCGACCAGCGCCAGCAATACCTTGGTGCCGCCGATGTCGCCGATCAAAGAAACACGCTGGGCCGCCCCAAGTGTTTCTTGCCCCTTGAGGGGAGAACCGAGCGCAGCGAAGGTTTGCGGGGTGGGCCGTTTCATACGGCTCATACCGCAATCGGCGCAGCGATGTGCGGATGCGGGTCGTAGCCTTCGAGCGTGAAATCCTCGAAGCGGAAGGCAAAAACATCCTTCACCTCGGGATTGATGCGCAGCGTCGGCAACGCGCGCGGTTCGCGCGCCAACTGCAGTTTCGCCTGTTCGAGGTGATTGGAATAGAGATGCGCGTCGCCCAGCGTATGCACGAAGTCACCAGGTTTGAATCCCACCACCTGCGCCACCATCAGCGTCAGGAGCGCGTAGGAGGCGATGTTGAACGGCACGCCGAGGAAAATGTCGGCGCTGCGCTGGTAGAGCTGGCAACTCAAGCGGCCGTCGGCGACGTAGAACTGGAACAGCGCATGGCAGGGCGGCAGCGCCATGCGGTCGACATCGGCCGGATTCCAGGCCGTGACGATGTGGCGGCGCGAATCCGGGTTCTTCTTTAGCCCCTCGATCAGTTGCGTGATCTGGTCGATTTCGCCGCCCTCGCCACGAGGCCAGTGCCGCCACTGGTAGCCATACACCGGGCCGAGGTCGCCGTTTGCATCGGCCCACTCGTCCCAGATGCGCACGCCGTTGTCCTTGAGGTACTTGATGTTGGTGTCGCCCTTGAGGAACCACAAGAGCTCGTGAATGATCGAGCGCAGGTGCAGCTTCTTGGTGGTCAGCAGTGGAAACCCGGCGGCCAGATCGAAACGCATCTGCCAGCCGAACACCGAGCGCGTGCCGGTGCCGGTGCGGTCGGCCTTGACGTGCCCGTGGTCGAGCACATGCTGCATGAGTTCGTGATATTGACGCATAATCGGCCGATTATAAGAGGTCAAATCATGAACATGCCCGCCCTGCCCAAACTTGTCATTGCCACCCAGCCGCAAGGCGACCACCGTTTGACTGTGTTGCCGTTCGGCAAGACCCTGCCCGAAGATCTGCCCGAGCGCGAGTTTTGGTCGGGCGTGCTGAAGCGCCGCGCGATGAAGCCGGCGGAGCTGGTGAAAACGCCGCTGGCCGCCGACCTGCCCGACGGCGCGCATGTTCAACGAGTAGCGCTGGTCATGGTCGATGCGGAGAAGCCCCGCTTCGAGCGGCTCACCGCCTTGCGCAAGGCCGTTATGCTGTTGCTCGACGAGACGCCGAAAACGCTGTGCATCGTGCCGCTCGGCGTCGCTGATGCCGACTTGCAGGATGCGATCTACGTCGCAATGGTAAACAGTGTCCCGTTGCCGGCGCAAAAAAAGAAGTCAGCACAGGCGCTCAAGGAAATCATCGTGACAGGCCGCCCCACCAGCGCCGACTTTTCAACAGTCACCGCGCTCGCCCGCGCCAACCTGCTGGCGCGCGAACTCACCGCCCTGCCGCCGAACCTGCTCGACCCCGCGCACTACCGCAAGCGCTTGCGCGCATTGGCGAAGGAAAAGGGGTTTGCCATCGAGGAATACGACTTCCGCAAGCTGAAGAAAATGGGCGCGGGCGCCTTCTGCGCCGTCGCGCAGGGTTCTGACGGGGAAGGTGGCAACGCCGCCATCGTGCGCCTTTCCTGGCGGCCGAAAAAAGCCGCCAAAACCATTGCCCTGGTCGGCAAAGGCATCTGCTACGACACCGGCGGCCACAACCTCAAGCCGGCGAAATACATGGCCGGCATGCACGAAGACATGAACGGCTCGGCCGTGGCGCTGGCGATCCTGGCGGCCGCGGCGGAACTCGAACTGCCCGTGGCCATCGACTGCTGGCTGGCCATCGCCAAGAACCACATTTCGCCCAGCGCCTATGCGCAGGGCGACATCGTCAAGGCACTCAATGGCACCACCATCGAAGTCATCCATACAGACGCCGAAGGCCGCATGGTGCTGGCCGACACGCTCGCGCTCGCGGCAAGAGGGAAAAATGAGGGAAAACCGGCGTTGATGATCGACTTCGCCACCCTCACCGGCAGCATGCACACCGCGCTGGGCAGCCGCTACTCCGGCGTCTTCGCCAGTGACGACGCACTCGCCACGCGCGCCGTCCTTGCCGGCAAGCAAAGCGGCGAGCGCGTCTGCGTCTTTCCGCAAGACGCCGACTACGAAGCCGCGCTCGACTCCAAGGTCGCCGACATCAAGCAATGCACCCTCGAAGGCGATGCCGACCACATCCTCGCGACGCGCTTCCTCGGTCGCTTCGTCGGCAAGACGCCCTGGCTGCACGTCGACCTGTCGGCATCGAGCTGCACCGGCGGGCTGGGCGCGGTAGGCACCGACCTGACCGGATTCGGCGTGGCGTGGGCCGTGGCGTTACTGCAAGACTGGGCGGGCGAAGCGTGACCCAGCCCGGCCTTGTACTCGATGCCCTGGTCAAGCCGGTGATACCATGCGCCGATCTAAAGAGCGATGCCGTCATGATCAATGAGCTAATGGTGTCTGACCCCATGTCCGCATGACCGTGGGGATAGCCAAGGGTGTAAACCATGGAAAGATGGAAGTCGACCAGCTTGTATTGTTACTTGTCGAGATTGTTGCATTTCGGGATTGTGGCTATTTTGTTGAGTGCCCATGCCGTTACGGCGCAAATCACCTATGGTGTTAACCAGTGCGCCGGGTCGCGTTTCAACTCGAACCTGGGCTGCACCGCCAATGATGTCCAGCTGAACAGCATCACGGTTGCCGGCACTCCACCGGCCTCATGCGTCGGGGGGGCCACCCTTCCGCTGAACCTCAACGTCACCGTCAATTTCGGCTCCTCCACGCGTTACGACATCGGGGTCTTCCTCTCCAGGAATGGCACGGATCCGAGCTTGGTGTCCTCCGGCAATAATTGTTCCGTGGGGGTGCTGCCCACGTCATCCCCGTTTTGGGGTTCGGTGGCCTCGGGTGGTGACGGCGACCTGTGTGGCGATGGCGGCAACAACCTAACGGGCAGTTTCGTGATGGTCGGCTCCACTGTTCCCTGCCTGACGGACGGCAGCGGCAATTTTACTCTGTTCATCCCCTATGTCATATCCTGGGACCAGCAGAGCACCAATTACTGCGGGGACAATACCTATCCGGTGCCCGGTACTACGTCGAAATGCAATAAAGGCACGGTCAGCTTCCCGCCGGGCACGGCCATTGTCGTGCTGCCCGCCATCACTATCACCGACGGCGTCACTACCGCCAAATCTGGTGACACGCTCACCTATACAGTGGTCATTACCAATACCACGGGTAGTCTGCTGAACAATGCCGTTTTCACTTTGCCGGCCGTGGCCAACCTCGCTGTTGGCAGCGTCAGTTGCTCCGCTGGCGGCGGTGCAATCTGTCCCGCCAGCCCCACCGTTTCCGCCATGCAAGGGGCGGGAATCACCCTGCCGAGCATGCCCATCAACAGTAGCCTGACCTTCACCGTCAGCGGCACCGTTGGCAGTCCTGCAATCCCGACGCCGCTGACCAACACGGCCAGAGTTACGGTTAGCGGCCAGACCAATTCGGCCAGCGATACTGATACATTGGTCGTGCCGCCGACAGCGACCAAATCCTTCAGCCCGAGCGCGATTGCTCTTGCCCCTAGCGGCACCAGCACGCTCGCCATCACATTGGTCAACCCGAATGCGGTTGCCGTCAGCGGCGTGGCATTCACCGATTTCTATCCCAGTGGCATGACAAACGGCAGTCCGCCGACGCTGACAAATAGCTGCGGCGGCACGGCAACGGCCAACGCTGACGGCGCACTCCTGAGCCTGAGCGGTGGGGCGATCGCGGCGAACGGCAGTTGTGTCGTTAGTGTCCGCGTGACCGCAAGCGCCACAGGAATCAACCACACCGGCACGGTCACCACTACCAATGCCGGCAGCAGAAGTGCAGCGGCGTCGGGGACGTTGCAGGTGGTCAGCGCGACGAACTCCACCGTGGTGGCGAACCCGACATCCATCCCCAACGATGGGACAAGCACGTCGACGATCACGGTGACGCTAAAGGATACGGCGGGCAACCCGGTGGTGGGCAAGACCATAACGCTGACTGCTGGTTCGGGCAGTTCCACCATTACAACCGTGAGCGGTGTTACGGATGCCAGCGGCCAGGCGATCTTCACGGTGAAGGATACGGTGCAGGAATCGGTGACCTACACCGCCCGTGATACCACTGATGGTGTCACCATCATCCAGACAGCAACGGTGACCTTCAGTTCGGTCAACGGCTTCAATGCTTTCGAGACCAGTACGGCGGCCAGTGCGATCACCGGCAACATCTACACCAAGCTTGCCGGTACTGCCTTCGGCCTTGATGTGGTGGCAATCTCCGGCGGTAGCAAAGCTACTGGTTTCAATAACAACGTCAAGGTGGAACTACTGGCGAATACTGGCACGGCAGGCAGCGGTTATGGTGCGGACAACTGTCCAATTTCCGGTTCGGTGATTCAAACGGTGGCGTCGGCTGCGATTTCAGGAGGGCGTTCGACGGTCAATTTCTCCGCTGTTGCCAGTGCGTATCAGGATGTCCGTGTGCGCATCAGTTATCCGACAATATCGCCAACCATCGTCGCTTGTTCGACCGACAGTTTCGCCATTCGCCCGCGGGTTTTCACCATTACTTCGACAAACGCCACCAACACGGGCACCGGTGGAGCGCCGACCTTCAAGGCCGGCAGCGACAATTTCAACCTGACCGCCAGTGCCGTCGCTGGCTACGGCGGAACGCCGCTCATCGACAACACCCTGGCCATTGGCACCCCGACCGCCGGGGCGATCAGCGGCGGCTTTGGCGCAGCAAACACTGCGTCCGGCGTGGCCGTCGGCAACAGCTTCACCTACAGCGAAGTCGGCAACCTCGGCCTGAATGCCAACGCCGTCTATGACGACAGCTTCACCAGCATCGACCAGTCCGGCGATTGCAGCAACGACTTCTCCAACACCCCGGTAAGCGACAAGTATGGTTGCAGGATCGGCAGCACGGCTGTCGCCCAGACCACCGGCAGCAGTGGCTTCGGTCGTTTCATCCCGAACCATTTCATCCTGTCTGCGGCCAGCATCACCCCGGCCGGCGGCACCTTCAGCTACATGGATCAACCCTTTGGCGTCGCTTTCACCCTGACGGCAGTGAATGCCAGTGGTAGCCCGACCACGAATTACTCCGGTAGCTATGCCAAGCTCGATGCAACCAACCCTGCCTTGTGGCCGTCGACCACGTTGGGTGCGACCGGCTTTGGTCTGGGCGCAAAAGACGGCAGCAGCGATCTCTCCACTCGGCTTTCAGTCGTCGGGATGCCGAGCGGCACCTGGATAAATGGCGTGGCAACGGTGGCCGCCAACCTAAAATTCAGTCGTCCGATCACCTCGACCGCCGATGCGACCTGGGGACCCTACGAAGCACTAGACATCGGCATCGCCCCGCAAGACGGCGATGGCGTGAGACTGCTGCCGACCGTCCTGAACCTCGACGCCGACAGCAACAGCACGAACGAGCGGCAGAAATTGAGCGCGACGCCGACCAAGCAACGCTTTGGCCGCCTGCGCCTCATCAACGCTTACGGTTCGGAACTCCTGCGGCCACGTGTCGAATACCGCACCGAATACTGGGACGGTACGCGCTGGGTGACCAACATTGCAGACATGGGCGGCACGGCGAGCACGCTTCCTTGCCCCATGCCCTTCGCCCAAGCCACCTGCGCCATCTTTGTTGTTGGGGGCGGACTGACGGTATCCGGCGTTACCGCTTTGACTGGCGGCGTGGGGTTCGTCACCTTCAATACTGCCGTCCCGGGTTTTCACGACATTGCCATTAATCTGAATGCCAGCGGTAACGACACCTCGTGTAATCCCGGACTCCCCGGCTTGCACGGTGGATTTCAAGCGAATCTTCCGTGGTTGCAAGGTTTCTGGTCGGCACAGACCAATTGCAATGGCACCCCCCCCTGGCGACAGGACCCCAACGCCCGCATCCGCCTAGGCTCCCCCAAGGCCCCCTACATCTACCTGCGCGAACGTTACTGATGCCGCCGCGCCGTCCCGCCAGCGCCGACTTTTGCGGGTAGTCCAGCCATGAATCCTGGCCCGGCGTTACAATCGTGCGCATGTCCATGGTCACCGACAAATCACCGCATGGCGCAAAAAGACAGCATTTTCTTCTGCTCTGATCCGGCCGGTCAAGCCGGCTTTACCATGGTCGAACTGATCGTGACG
>JAUSBB010000037.1 GCA_030652245.1 Rhodocyclaceae bacterium
GGCCATCCGGCCAGCCGGCCTCGGCGAGCAACTGCCTGGCCAGCGCGATGGACTTGCGGCGCGGCCCCTCGGGCGTCCAGTCGTACATCACTGGATTGACGCCCTCCCGGCCAGCGCGATAACCAAAAATGCCGGGCGGGATCGGGCCTTGCGCGGCGATCCCGCGCCCATTCTGGAAAATCGAAATGAATTCTTCCTGATCGATGGCCAGGGCAATCGCCTGGCGCAGCTTGCGCGCCGGTGCTGAATTGCCGCCGACCAGCGAATCCAGCATATTGAACCCCATATAGAAACTCGTCGTCGCCACCGCCGTCGTCAAACGAATCCCCTGCTCGCGCATCTCGGCGGTCAAGGAAACATCGCCGCCCGTCCCCACTTGCACAGCCTGGTCGAAGGAATCCGAGGAGATTCCCGATGCATCGTAGTAACCCTGCAAGAACTTGTTCCAGTAAGGAATCTGCTCCTTCTCGCGCGTGAAGACCACCTTGTCGATGAACGGCAAGGACTTGCCGCAATCGTCGAGCAAGCCGTCCTGCCGATCCTCCGTCTCACCATCGCAGGGAAAGGTTTCGCCGCGAAAGTTCGGATTGCGCTCCAACACCATGCGGGCATTCGGATTGTTTTCGGTCAGCATGTAGGGGCCGGTGCCGACCGGATACCAGTCGAGCGTCAAATTCTTTTCCGCCATGCCCGGTTGGCTGTGAAACCTGTCGGCCTCCCATGGCATGGGCGAAAAAAATGGCATGGTCAGCCAGTAGAGAAATTGCGGATACTTACCCTTGATCCGGATGCGATAGGTGTAACGATCGAGCACCTCGACGCCGGCAAGCGGCGCATCACGCAGATCCAGCCAGGGATCGCGCCGCGCATTGGCAACTGAGGCCAGCGCCGACTTTTTGAGGGACTCGGCCAACGCGTTCAGGCCAACGATATATTCGCCCATCAGGCCGAGGATCGGCGAGTGCAAGTGCGGATGCGCCAGCCGCTTGATTCCATAAACATAATCGGCCGCGATCAACTCGCGCGTGCCCCGCCGGGGAAAATCGGCAAGCGTATGAAAACTGGAGAAATCGGCCGGCTGCTCGACAAACGCCGGATGGGGCTGATAGCGGATGCCCGGCTTGATGTCAATCACATAATCGGTAAACGCGATGCGCGCCGCGTCAGCGGATTGCGGCAGGGGTTTGCCGGCCGCATCCAGATAGCGCGGCCGTGGCACGGCGGTCGCGGTCGCGGGGATCAGTTCATACGGCCGCCGCAGATAGTGGTACTGCAAGGGCGGTTCGTAAATCTGCGCCGTGAAGGTGATTTCGTCCGCGCTGTAGGACTGCACCGGATCGAGATGCTTGGGCCGATCGGTAAATGCCGAATAAAGCACATTGCGCCCGCGCTCCGCCGCCGGATACGGATCGTTCCAGGCCGTGCCGCATCCCATCAGCAGGATGAGCGGAAGCAGAATCGACAAACGGTGCATGGCGGCAAGTGTAATGGAATCGCAGCTATAATCCGCGCCTTGCATTGGAATGGCACAAGGAGGATTTACCATGGGTTTTCTTGCCGGCAAACGCATTCTTCTCACCGGCCTCTTGTCCAACCGATCCATCGCTTATGGCATTGCCAAGGCCTGCCATCGCGAGGGCGCGCAGCTTGCGTTCACCTATCAGAACGAACGCTTTCTCGACCGCATCACCAAATTTGCCAATGAATTCGGCAGCGAACTGACCTTTCCGCTGGATGTCAGTGACGATGCACAGATCGAAGCGGTGTTCACCGGTCTGGCAAAACATTGGGATGGTCTCGAAGGCCTGGTGCATTCCATCGCCTATGCGCCGGGCGAGGCGATCGAGGGCGATTTTCTCGATGGCATAACCCGCGAGCGTTTCCGCATCGCTCATGACATCTCGTCATACAGCTATCCGGCGCTGGCCAAGGCGGCACGGCCATTGTTGCTCAAGGGCCATAACCCCGCGTTGCTGGCGCTGACGTATCTGGGCGCCGAGCGCACCCTGCCCAACTACAACACCATGGGCCTGGCCAAAGCCAGCCTGGAGGCGGCAACCCGTTATCTCGCTTTTTGTCTTGGCCCGCAGGGCATCCGCGCCAACGCCATCTCGGCCGGCCCGATCAAGACGCTGGCGGCCTCGGGCATCGGCAACTTCGGCAAATTGCTGGCCTATAACGCCCACCACGCGCCGCTACGCCGCAACGTCACCATCGAAGAGGTCGGCAACGCCGCCGCCTTCCTGCTCTCCGACCTGGCCAGCGGCATCACCGCCGAGATCATGTACGTCGATGGCGGACTCAACACCACTGCTCTAGGCAACGCTGACCCGTTACCGTAATTTTCATCCACAGCCTTGCCGCCGGGCCGTCCCAAGGCAAGGCGGCACGCGGCGCCAGCCGCAATCCGCCCCGCTGCCAACAACGAAGCTCCCCGTAATATCCGAGCGCAGCGAGCAACAGTCACCTCCCCGCGAGGGGAGGATGGGAGGGGCGGGGCCTACCTGGCCTCGAGCAGCTTTTTGTTGATGGTTACTTCGTGGCGCGCCTTCAGCGCTTCCATCCACGCCATCAAGTCCTGCTCCGCCACGATCTGCTCATAGTTTTGGCGCAAGGCAAGCGCAGCGGGGGGTTCAGTGCCTGACGCGGCATATTTCTTCACCGCGCCGATGCGGTAAAGCACATAGGCTCCGCCTGGCGCCTCGGCGCCGGCGTAGGCCGGAAGCTTGGCGGCATCAGCCATGAACACCGCGCGCACCGCCGCGGGAGGCATCTGGGACGCATTGGGTGACTGCAGCGCTTGAGCGCGCGAAACGCTGCGCGCGGCGCTCCAGGTCACGGCAACATTTTCGCCTTGCTGCAGGCGGGCGAGTTTGTCGGCCCCATCCTGGGCAGCCAGCTTGACCGCTTCCTGGCGCACCAGAATCTTCTCGATGACCGGCTGCAGCGCCTCAAGCGGCTGCAGCGCCGCCGGCCGGTGTTCGATCACCCGCGCCGCGACCAGCGTGTTGGGGCCCACCTCGACCGCTTCGGTGTTGCGCTTGTTCTTCAGCGCGTCGTCGGAAAACAGCGCGGCCATCAGTTTGGCGTTGGTGAAAGGCGGCGTGGCGGCGCCTTCCCTGACAAACCAGTCGCTCTTCTGCGGGTCGAGCTTGAATTTCTCGATGACCGGCTTGAGACTGTCCGACTGCTCATAAACCATGTTGGTGAAACTCTCGGCCGCCTCGGTGTATTTTCTGGCCGCTGCCTGGCGCCTGAGTTCGGCGGCAATGCCCGCCCTGACTTCCTCGAAGGGCTGCACCCGCTCGGCGCGCACCCCCGTCAGCTTGATGATGTGGAAGCCGAAATCCGAGCGAACCAGATCGGAGATCTGGTTTTCCTTGAGCGCGAATGCCGCATCCTCAAAAGGTTTGACCATCATGCCGCGACCGAACCAGTCGAGGTCGCCCCCCTTTGCGGCCGAACCGGTGTCTTGTGAATGCTCTCTGGCGAGCTTTTCGAAGTCGCCGGGCGATTTCCTCAGTTGCGCCAGAAGCCCCGCCGCCTTGGTCTCTGCGGCCTTGCTATCCGCTCCGCTGGCCGTGATCAGGATGTGGCTGGCGCGCCGCGTTTCCGGCTGCTTGTTGCGGTCTGCCTGCGCGGTGTAGGCTTTCTTGACCTCATCTTCGGTCACGGTAACCTGATTCGCAAACTGTTCCTGGCTGAGCACGACAAACTCGGCCCTGATCTGCTCCGGCGTCTCGAACTGCTTGCGATTGGCATCGTAATACGTCTTGACGGCATCCGCTGCCAGTCTCACCTGACTAGCATACTGCCCGGGATGCAGGATCGCTTCGGCAATCTCCCGTTGTTCGAGTTGCGTACCCAGCCAGCGGTCGGCGGCGGAGCGGCTGGTGGGCGCCGCCTCGGTCACGGCCGCCAGCGCCTGCTGCATGACGATATCCTGACGCAAGCGCGCCTCGAACATCTCCTTGCTCATGTTTTGCGATGCCACCAGCGCCGCGTAGCGCTCCTTGGAAAATTTGCCGTTCTCCTGCAACTGCGGCACGGCGGCAATGAACGCCGCCAACTGGGCATCGCTCACGCTCAATTTCGCCTTCTGCGCATTGACTGCCAGCAGTCGCTGGTTGATCAGTCTATCGAGGACCGCGCGGCGGATCTCGGGGCTGTCGAGCAGCGCCGGATTCTGATTACCCAGCATCGGCCGCAGTTGTTCTTGTTGCTCGCGCAGCGCTTGCTGAAATTCGGTAATGGCAATCGGCGACCCGCCCACCGTTGCGATGTCACCGGAGCCGCCGGTCCGCACATAGGAATCGACTCCCCACAGCGCAAACGGCAAAATGATGATCGCGAGAACCACCTTGATAAATGTCTTGCTGTTGCGTACGTAATCGAACATGACCGGGCTTTCGATGTAAAAAAGGCGAACCGCAGTTCGCCTTTTGATGAGTCATTCACGGGTCGCCGGTTAGCGAGCGAAACTTTTGGTGGGTGCTGACGGGTTCGAACCGCCGACATTCGCCTTGTAAGGGCGACGCTCTACCAACTGAGCTAAGCACCCTCGCAAACCGGCACGGCAAGGCTAAAGCCGCAAGGCGCGTGATTCTACCAAAGCATTCGCCCTAAAGGAACACGCCGGGCCGCCCCAAGTGTTTCTTGCCCCTTGAGGGGAGAACCGAGCGCAGCGAAGGTTTGCGGGGTGGGATCAATGCTTGAGCAAACCGGAAGAAAGTGGCTTCTCCTCCGCTGCCGGCAACGCGGCGACAGGCACGGCCGCGACCGGCGCCAATACCTCCGGCAGCGGTTCGGGCATGCGCTCCAGCGCAATCTCGAGCACCTTGTCGATCCACTTGACCGGCTGGATTTCGATGCGATTCTTGATCGCATCGGAAATCTCGGCGAGGTCCTTGACGTTTTCTTCCGGAATCAGCGCCAGACGAATGCCGCCACGCACGGCCGCCAGGAGTTTTTCCTTGAGACCACCAATCGGCAACACTTCGCCGCGCAGCGTGATCTCGCCGGTCATGGCAATATCGGCGCGCACCGGGATGCCCGTCAGCACGGAAACGATCGCCGTGCAGATGGCGATACCGGCGGACGGTCCGTCCTTCGGGGTCGCGCCTTCGGGCAGATGAACGTGCAGATCGTTCTTTTGGTAGAAGTCCTCGGGAATGCCCAACTGCCTGGAGCGGCGGCGCACCACGGTCAGCGCGGCCTGGATCGATTCCTGCATCACGTCGCCGAGCTTGCCGGTGGTCAGGGTCTTGCCCTTGCCCGGCACGGCGACGGATTCGATGGTCAGCAACTCGCCGCCCACCTCGGTCCATGCCAGCCCGGTCACCTGGCCGACCTGATTTTCCTTTTCCGCCATGCCGAACGTGAAACGCTGCACGCCCAGATATTTATCGAGGTTCTTGGCATTGACGACGATCTTGCTCTTGCGCTTGTGCATGACCAGCGCCTTGACGACCTTGCGGCAGATCTTGGAAATCTCGCGTTCCAGGGCACGCACGCCGGCTTCGCGGGTGTAATAGCGCACGATGTCACGGAGGGCATCCTCGGTCACCGACAATTCCTCGCGCTTGACGCCGTTGTTCTTCAGTTGCTTCGGCAGCAGGTAACGCTGGGCGATATTGACCTTCTCGTCCTCGGTGT
>JAUSBB010000039.1 GCA_030652245.1 Rhodocyclaceae bacterium
TGTCACAGGCGTTGATTTCGGCGATGGCGCGCACCAGCGAACGGGTCTGGCCGCGGTGGCTGTGCTTTTGCATCACCGCCTCGAAGGCGTCGACGATGGCGAGAATTTTTGCGCCCGGACAAATCGCTTCCCCTGTGAGGCCGGCCGGGTAGCCGCCGCCATCGGGCATTTCGTGGTGCTGGGCGACCATTGCGGCGGCGGCGGCCCAGCCGGGCATGCGTTCGAGCAGGCCGGCGGCGTGGCCTGGGTGTTCGTGCAGCAGGTGCCGGTCCAGGTCGGTGAGCTTGCCGACCTTGAGCCAGACCGCTTCGGGGGCGAACATCATGCCGACATCGTGCAGGTAGACCGCTGCTTCGAGCTGGCTGGCATCCACCGGGGCGCCGGCAAGGGTGTTGGTTTCCTGCGCCAGGCGCAGGATGCGCTCGGTGCGGCCCTGGAACGTCGGCGAGCGCAATTCGAATTGCAGCGCCAGGCTGCGAAAGAACTGCAGGTCGGCGGAGAGGTCGGCTGGTGTGATGGTCAATGCGTCGCGCGCCATCAGGGTGTCGCTGCCTGCCTGCACCGGCTTGAATCCGGTAACGGACTCGATGGCGCGGATGGCGAGGGTGGCGATTTCAGCGGCGGGCGCCGTGGCCATGCCCTCCATGCCGCCCACCAGTTCGGGCAGTTTCAGGTGCGCCACCGGGCGGCCGGTGGAGAGCGCTTCGACGGTCAGTTCCAGCCGGTCGAGCGCCAGCAGCACCAGTTCGGCCAGCAGTTCGGAGAAGGCAACCTCGCCGTCGCGACAGCGTGACAGCAGGCTTTCGATGGGATGGCAGATCATCACGCCGACCTCCACCTTGCAGAGGGCGGCGTCGCCCTTGATGGTGTGCAGGGCGCGGAACAGGCTGGCGATCAGGGCGCGATCGGCGGGCGACTTGCGCAGCGCGGCGACGTCGCGCTCGATGCCGGGCGCGAGGTCTTCCAGGGCCTCGATGAATTCCTGCAGACTTTCGCGGTCGGTGACGCGCGGCTGCAACAGGGCGAGCAGGTCGGTCATGGCTTACAGGATCGGCGTGCCGAGGTCTTCGCCCTGCTCATAGACCACGTTGGCGCGGCCGACGATCAGCGGGTCGAGCGGCCCGATGCGGTCGTGATCCTTGTTGGCGTAGGGCAGGCGATGCAGGATGTAGCGCAGGGCATTCAGGCGCGCGCGCTTCTTGCAGTCGGACTTGATCACCGTCCAGGGGGCATCGGCCGTGTCGGTGTGGAAGAACATCGCTTCCTTGGCCTTGGTGTAGCCGTCCCACTTGTCGAGCGAGGCCAGATCGATGGGCGAGAGCTTCCATTGCTTGAGCGGGTGCACGCGCCGTTCCTTGAAGCGGCGGCGCTGCTCCTCGCGCGATACAGAGAACCAGAACTTGATGAGGTGGGCGCCGTTCCGCACCATCATGCGTTCGAACTCGGGCGCCTGGCGCATGAATTCCTGGTATTCGGCATCGGTGCAAAAACCCATGACGCGCTCGACGCCGGCGCGGTTGTACCAGGAACGGTCGAACAGCACGATCTCCCCGGCGGTTGGCAGGTGCTGCACATAGCGCTGGAAATACCACTGGCCGCGTTCCACCTCCGAGGGCTTTTCCAGGGCGACGACGCGCGCGCCGCGCGGGTTGAGGTGTTCCATGAAGCGTTTGATGGTGCCGCCCTTGCCGGCGGCGTCGCGGCCTTCGAAGAGAATCACCACGCGCTGGCCGGTTTCCTTGACCCAGGCCTGCAATTTAAGCAATTCAACCTGCAGGCGGTATTTGTGTTGCTCGTAACTGCGGCGCGTCATCAGGTTCTTGTAGGGATAGCCGCCCTTGCGCCAGTCGGCGGTCAGTTCGTGATCCGGGTTGATGCTGACCTTGTCGACGGCCAGTCGCTGTTCCTTGAGCAGCGTGCGTAGCAAGCCGCGCGCCTCGGCGCCGCCGACCCCGGCAATGACGTCGCGCAGCGCCGACAGGCGGGCTTCCTGCGCGGCGTCGGCAGCCTGGCCGACCGCATAGGTTTCGATTTTTGCGGGGGAAGTGGCCGGCGCGATGTCGCCGGCGCTGACAGGTCGGGGTGCTGCCCGAACCCGTGGCTTGACCACCGGCTTGACGGCTGGCTTGGCAGTGGCCCTCGGGGCGCGCGGCTTGGCGGCGGGTTGGGCGGCGGGCTTGCGGGTGGGTGTGCGCATGGGGCTACTTCTCCTTGGTCCAGGAATCTTTCAATGTCACCGTCCGATTGAACACCGGCGCACCGGGACGTGAATCGACGCGGTCGGCGACAAAATAGCCATGCCGCTCGAACTGGAAACGCGCTTCGGCTGAGGCATCTTGCAGCGCGGGTTCGAGTTGTGCGGTGATGACGATCTTCGAGTTCGGGTTGAGGTCATCCAGAAGATCGCGGCCGCCCATGCCGGGCGCCTCGACGGCGAACAACCGGTCGTAAAGCCTGACCTCGGCCGTGTAGGCGTGGCGTGCCGACACCCAGTGGATGTTGCCCTTGACCTTGTAGCTGTCCGCGCCCGACGTGCCGGATTTCGAGTCGGCGAAGTAGTTGCAATGCACGGCAACGATGTTGCCATCCGCATCCTTGTCGCAGCCGGTGCATTCGATGACAAAGCCGTAACGCAGCCTGACCTTGTTGCCGGGAAACAGCCGGAAATAACCCTTGGGCGGGGTCTCGACGAAGTCCTCGCGCTCGATCCACAATTCGCGCGAGAAGGGGATCGGCCGCTTGCCCCAGTCCGGTTTCTGCGGGTGGTTTGGCGCGAGACATTCCTCTTCCTGGCCTGCGGGATAGTTGTCGATGACGAGTTTCACCGGGTCGAGCACGGCGATGCGGCGCGGGGCCGTTTCGTTGAGATGGTCGCGCATGCAGCCTTCGAGCACGCTCATGTCGATCCAGGCATCCGACTTGGCGACGCCAATCATCTCGGCGAAACGACGAAAACCCTCAGGCGTGAAACCGCGCCGGCGCGCGCCGATCAGTGTCGGCAGGCGCGGGTCGTCCCAGCCGTCGACATGCTTCTCGTCGACCAACTGGATCAGCTTGCGCTTCGACAGCACGACGTAAGTGAGATTGAGCCGCGCAAATTCCGTTTGCTGGGGCAGCGGGGTATTGACGCAGCCGAGTTCGGCCAGTTTGGTCAGCAGCCAGTCGTAGAGCGGCCGCTGGTCGGCGAATTCGAGCGTGCACAGCGAGTGCGTGATGTTTTCCAGCGCGTCCTCGATGGGATGCGCGTAGGCATACATCGGATAGATGCACCAAGTATTGCCGGTGTTGTGGTGTTCGGCATGGCGAATGCGGTAAATCGCCGGATCGCGCAGGTTGATGTTGCCGGAGCCCATGTCGATCTTCGCCCGCAGCACATGGGCGCCGTCGGGAAACTCGCCGGCCTTCATGCGCCGGAACAGATCGAGGTTTTCGGCGGGCGGGCGATCGCGGAAGGGCGAGTTTTTCCCCGCTTCGGTCAGCGTGCCGCGCGTGGCGCGCATTGCCTCGGCCGACTGCGAATCGACATAGGCGAGGCCCGCCTCGATGAGTTTTTCGGCGAACTCGAACATCTTCTGGAAATAGTCCGAGGCGAAATACTGGTTTTCACCCCAGGCCCAACCCAGCCAATGCACGGCGTCGATGATGGCGTCGACGTATTCCTGCTCTTCCTTCTCGGGATTGGTGTCGTCGAAACGCAGGTTGCAGGCGCCGCCGTAATCCTGCGCGAGTCCGAAGTTGAGGCAGATCGACTTGGCATGGCCGAAGTGCAGATAGCCGTTCGGTTCCGGCGGAAAGCGCGTCCTCACGCTGGCAAATCTGCCCGCCGCAAGATCGGCATCGATGATGTTGCGAATGAAGTTGGAGACTTTGCTTTCTGAATCGGCCATGTTCTGCAAGGGACTGAGCGGAAAGCCGGATTCTACCGTCGCGACGTAGAATGCGGCCCATGAATTCGACCGCTTTTGCCGCCATCGGCCTCGGTGCCGTCCTCGGCGCCTGGCTGCGTTATGGCCTCGGCCTCTGGCTCAATCCGGTGTTCGCCACGATCCCGCTCGGCACGCTCGCCGCCAATCTGGCCGGCGGCTATCTGGTCGGCGCGGCGGTGGCGGTGTTTCACTTCAACGTCGACATTTCGCCCGAGTTCAAGCTGTTCTTCATCACCGGCTTCCTCGGCGCACTCACCACCTTTTCCACCTTTTCCGCCGAGGTCGTGCATCTGATCCAGAACGCGCGTTACGGCTGGGCGGCGGGCACGGCGTCGTTGCACCTGTTCGGTTCGCTGCTGATGACCGGGCTGGGCATCTTCACGATTCACAAGCTGGCGCAGTAGTCCGCCCGCCGTCCCCATTCACGCGGCGGTCCGGCTTCGCCGTCCCGCCAGCGCCGACTTTTGATAGCATCTGTTGACTGGATGCCGACAAGGAGCGAATCAATGACTGCCATCGATATTGCAGAAATGCCCGTTTCAGAAAAGCTGAAGTTGATGGAGGCGCTTTGGGATTCGCTGGGCGTCCAGTCGGACGGGAGCATGGCATCGCCCGCGTGGCATGGGCTTGCCTTGAAGGAGGCGGAAGATGAACTGGCCGGGGGGGCGGCGCGCTTCGTGGATTGGTCGCAAGCCAAGGATCTTCTGCGCAAGAACAGCCCAACTTGAGAATCCGTCTTTTTTCCCTTGCACTCGACGACATCGAGGCAGGACGCCGTTTTTACGAAAGGCAGCAGGCGGGGCTGGGCGATTACTTTCTTGACTCGCTGTTTTCGGATATCGACGCATTGCTTCTGTATGCGGGCATCCACCAGAAGTTTTTTGGCTACCATCGCACGCTGTCCCGGCGATTCCCCTATGCGATTTACTACCGTGTTGAAGGGGAGGAAATTCAGGTCTGGCGCGTACTCGACTGCCGCCAGAACCCCACCTCGATCACGGAACGGCTGAAGCGCGGCTGACGCCGTCCCGCCAGCGCCGACTTTCGATAGGTCAGAACTGGTAGTTCACCGCCGCGACGGCCTTTGTGGTTCCGTCCGACTTGTCGCGCAGCAGCGCGCCCCAGAGATTGACCTTTTCGCCGAGCGGCAGAACCACCCGCGGACCACGACCCGAGGTATCGTCCATCAGGCCGATCCCAACCGACTTCGTCAGCCAGTAATTCAGGAACAGCTTGTGCGACGGGCCCGACGCGCCATCCTCGTAATAGCCCGAGACCGAGCCGATCTCGCCGTCCGCCGAGAAATGCGCGCTGCGACGACGGCGGTTGCCCTCGTTTTCCCTCCCCATGCCGACGCCTAGTTCCAGCCACGGCAAGGGCCGGATCGTGGGCCCGCCATAGACTTCGCGGTAGCCGTCGGATGCCAGGTAGACAAACACGAAATAGCCGACCGGGCCGTGGATATTGCCGTCGATCCACGCCAGGGCTTCGGTGACGCCCTTGCCATTTTGCGGGCGGTGCGCCTGGGCTTCTACCCAGAGATTCGGCCCGTCGGCCAGGGCAAGCGGCGGCGAGAGAAACGTCAGCGCGAGCATGAGCGTTCCGAGTCGAGTCATCATCGCGCGACGAGCAGAAGGTAAGTACCCAGTCCGGTAATGCATATGGCAACCCCTTTCATTGCAACGTGTGCCCTGTCGATACGCTCGGTCGCCAGTTTCGGAAGGAATCTGGCGATGAAGATGGCCATGATGAAAACGAAGATCGACTGGAAGGTTTCGGTCAGCAGCACCAGCGCCACCGGCGCCAGCATCGCCGCGAGGCCATAGGAGACCGTCCCCAGCATGTAGAGCACTTCATTGAGCAGGTTCGCCGAAAGCAGCGGAATCGAATTGGTGCGCATGGCCGCCTGAAAACTGACGCGGTAGCGGGGAATGAACAGGACCATGAGCACGCCCAGTACCATCAGGACTATGTGCTTCCAGAACAGCGTGCGCCAGGCGTTTTCTTCCAGCGCTACCACCTTGAAGATGGCGAGTTCCGCTGCCCAGCAGGCGCACGCGATCAGCATGTAGCCGACCGTCCGGCCCTTGAACCTGAACCGGCCCTCGACATTCTCAAGCGAGACGATGCTCGTGCCGAGAATGACCACCGCCATGGCCACCAGTTGGTCGTTGCTGATGACTTCGCCGAGGAAAACCCAGCCCGCGACGATGCCGAAGATCGGCACCAACTGGTAATAGACGATCACACGCGAGGAGTCGTCCTTTTGCATGGCGTTGAGGTAGGCCCAGAGCAGGACGATGTCGAGCACGGCGGTCACCACGATGATGCCGAAATTGCCCCTGCCGACATCGAGCACCGATGGATCGATCATGTACAGGAACGGTGACGCGATCACCGATGCGAGCGCCGAAACGATAATCAGCGTGCCGACGCCACCCTCCTTGAAGTAGCGCTCAAGGACGATCTTGTCGATGTGATTGCACATTGCCCAGAGCAGCGGCGGAATCATTGCCAGGACAAACCACGTGTGACTAATTTCGCACCCCTTCCGATAGCTCCTGAATTGGCGGCTGCCGTTCACTCGAAGTTCTGCCCGTTTTTTTTCTTTGAGGCGATCACTGTCTGCCACTGATCGTTAAGGTTTGCGCACGGTAAATTTCTTCAGGAAATGGCAGGGCCGGTATTTCTTTTTCGACTGTTGCAGACCCTTCAATCCCAAGTCCTGCTCCCAGTTGTAATGCTTGACACCGCGGGTTTGCAGGCGCTTGGCTTCTTCCCAGTAAAGAACATTGCAGATGCCGCCATGAAAGGCGTTGTCGGCTTTCGAGAAATGGGCGAGCGCCATTCCGCCGGACAGCAGCTCGAACGAAGAAAACCCGACCAGACGGGCGTCGACGTATAGCCCGACGGTTTCGATGTTGGCGTCCTTCAGCCGCAGAAAGCGTTCGAAGGCGCGGTACTCGTGGCTGGACTGTGGCGAATGGTTGCCCTTGCGCGCGGCCCACAGCTTGAACAGCGCGCGGAACTCGTCGGTGTCAATGGTATGTAAGGGCGCATGGCGTACTGAGTAGTTCGGATGTCGCGCCGAGAACTGGCGGATACGCCGGCGGATGCTATGGCCTGTCCATTCGTGCATGCCGGCGATGTGATCCACGGCATAGACATAATCGTTGGCCGCGTCATCCGCTGTTACGACGAAGCCGGCCTCGGCAAGAGCGCGTGCCACACACTCGGGAATAAGACGCAGGACGGCGGAACTGCTTTGCGCCTTGGCCAGATCCACTAGTTGTATGGCAGTTTCCGCCAGGCGGCGACGGCCAATGAAAGTGAAGAAGGGGGCTTCGCTGCCGTAATTGGAATTTCGAACTGCCAGATTGCCGTGCAAGGACGAGACCTGCCTGTCCCACGCATACAGGTTGGTGAAATTGAAATCCGAGTAGGGCGGGAAGGAATGGACCACCGCCTCGACGGCCGCACGGTCGGAGAGTTCCAGTGGCTTGAATTCCGGGAAGGCGGGGATCATAGGGTGGCGCCGAAGTCGGTCTTGGATTGCTTACGAACCGCGCGAGCACGATTCCAGACTGCGCCCCAAGAGTTATCAGTTATGACAAACAGTCACGCATGTTACATGACTATTATGGTTTGGTAAGCGGTAATCACGCAATTTACGTAACTTCAAGGCATGGAAAATGCCAAGGCCGAGTTCGCAAAGCGTCTGCACAAGGCGCTGGAAACTGCGGGTGTGCCCGCCAAGCCTGCCGTGTTGGAGCGGGAGTTCAATCAGCGTTACTGGGGCAAGCCGATCACCCTCTACGGTGTGCGGCGCTGGTTGCTGGGCGAGTCGATTCCTACCCACGACAAGTTGCTTTGTCTGGCCGAATGGCTGGGCGTCGAGCCTGCGGTCCTGCGCTATGGCGACGAAGTGCCCAAGGCGGTGCGCGCCCGCCGCAAGACCTGGGATGAGGGCATCGGTTATCAGGAACGGGAAATCTTCGAACTGTTCCTCAAGCTGCCGGTGCCGCAGCGCAAGGTGGCGCGCGAGGTCATCGTGGCGCTGGCGCGGGCGAATGGGGTGATGCCGCTGGCGGGCACCGACTGAAATAGAATCGGCAGGCTTCCGGACACGGGGAACTGCCATGCCAGACAAGAAAATCGCCGCGCAGCATCACGCCACCTTTGAAAACATCCGCCATGTTGATGCGGATGGCAATGAATACTGGCTGGCCAGGCAGCTTGCCCGGGTGCTTGAGTATTCCGAATATCGGCACTTCCTGCCCGTGATCGAGCGTTCGCGAGAGGCTTGCCAGAATAGCGCCCAGCCGGTTGTCGACCATTTCGAGGATGTGCTCGAAATGGTCGACATCGGTTCCGGCGCGAAGCGCGAGGTCGCCGATGTGCGCCTTTCCCGCTACGCTTGCTACCTGATCGTCCAGAACGGCGATCCGTCCAAACCGGTCATTGCCAATGGGCAGACCTATTTCGCCATGCAGACACGGCGGCAGGAACTGGCCGACGACGAGAAGTTCGCCCGGCTTTCCGAGGACGAAAAGCGCTTGGCGATCCGCAACGAGCTGGCCCAGCACAACAGACATCTGGCTGCCGCCGCCAAGGAGGCGGGCGTCGAAACCAGCCTCGATTACGCCATCTTCCAGGATCACGGCTACAAGGGACTGTATGGCGGTTTGGGGAACAAGGAAATCCACGCACGCAAGGGATTGAAGAAGAGCCAGAAGATTCTCGATCACATGGGCAGCACGGAATTGGCGGCCAACCTGTTCCGTGCTACGCAGACCGAGGAAAAGCTGAAGCGCGACAAGGTGCGCAACAAGAAAAACGCCAACCAGACGCACTTCGAGGTGGGGGAAAAGGTGCGCCAGACGATTCGCGAACTCGGTGGCACCATGCCGGAAGCCCTCCCGACGCCAGAGGCAAGCATCAAGCAGATCGAAAGCGCCAAGAAGAAATTGGCGAAAAAGTAGCCATGGCCGAAGCAAGAAACTCGGTGCTGACGCAGGCGAATGGGGTGTTGCCTTTGGTTGTGGCAAATTGACGTACAATTTACCTCGTAGCCAACCAGGAGCCACGCCATGACCACCGCGACCCTTGAAGACCGTTCCGCACGTTCCACCGATAGCGCCCGCATCAATCTGCGTACCAGCCCCGAGGCCAAGGCGCTGATCGAGCGCGCCGCCGCGCTGATGGGCACCACCGTATCCAGCTTCATGTTGCAGAACGCCTATGAGGCGGCGCGGAGCGTGGTTGCGGACAACGACACTTTAGTGCTTTCCCAGAAGGCCTTCGATGCTTTCGTTGCCGCTTGCGAGCAGCCGTCAGAGCCCAACGAGGCGTTGCGCGCATTGATGGCGCGCCGCTGAATGGCGCTGCGCATCGAATTGCTGGAAGCGCGGCACGGGCGCGCGGCCTTCGACTGCGGAAACGATGCACTGAACGATTTTTTGCGTCTTCGGGCAGGGCAGCTACAACGTCGCGGCTTCGGCAAGACGTATGTGATGCTGGCTGACAACGGGATGGATGTCATCGGTTTCGTGACCGTCAGCGTCGGGCAGGTTGAGGCGCAGGCACTGCCTTTGCGCTTAAAGTTGCCGCGTCATCCGGTGCCGATGTTGCGTATTGGGCGCCTTGCGGTGGACAAGCAGGCGCAGGGCCGGGGGATTGGCCAGGATTTGCTGGCTTTTGCGCTTCGTCTGGCGCTGGAATTTGCCGAGCGTGTCGGTCTGTATGCCGTGGTGGTGGATGCCAAAGATGTTCAGGCTGCCGAATTCTACCGACGCCTGCATTTCGAGCCGACGCTGGACAATGCACTGTGCCTGTTCCTGCCTTTGTCGAGGCTGGCGAAGGCGCGCGTCGTTCCATGAGGTTCGACCCCGAAGCCCGCCGGGTGGCTTCCAGACTCGCATCCCCAGTAATTTCTAACAATGTCTATATATGTCTATCTGTTTTTAGATAGAATCGCTTAGGACTTGTGGCTAGAGGTGCCCATGGACCCAATCAACAACCCCTTTTCTCCCGGTGCGGGTGCGCCGCCGCCCGAACTGGTCGGGCGCGATCCGTTGCTTGAGCAGGCGCGCATCCTGTTGGGGCGGGTAAAACAAAAGCGCCCGGAAAAAAGCCTGCTGCTGACGGGCTTGCGCGGGGTGGGCAAAACCGTGCTGCTGAACGAGATCGAGCGGATGGCCAATACCGCCGGCTATCAAACCATCCTGATCGAAGCCCACGAGGAAAAGCCGCTTGGCGAACTGATCTATCCGGCACTTCGGCGTCTGCTTTACGAACTGGACCGGGCGGCCGGCACGGGCGACAAGGTGAAGCGGGGCCTGGCGGTGCTGCGCAGCTTTATCGGCAGCATCAAACTGACGGTGGGTGATGTGGCACTGGGGCTCGACATCGAGTCGGCCAAAGGCACCGCGGATAGCGGCGACCTCGAAATCGACCTGCCCAATCTGTTCGTGGCGATCGCCGAGGCGGCAGAGGAACGTGGCAGTGCCGTTGCCATCCTGGTGGACGAAATCCAGTACTTGAGCCAGAAAGAGCTGGGCGCCATCATCATGGCAATGCACAAGATGCAGCAGAAGCAGTTGCCGCTGGTGCTGCTCGCCGCGGGCCTGCCGGTGTTGCCCGGCATGGCGGGGGAGTCGAAGTCGTATGCCGAGCGCTTGTTCAACTTTCCTGATATTGGAGCGCTGTCGGCTGATGATGCGGCCAAGGCCCTGCGCGATCCGGCCCGGGAGGCGGGTGTCGAATTTCGGGAGGATGCGCTCCAGGAAGTATTTCGGTTGACGCGCGGTTATCCCTATTTCATACAGGAATGGGGATACCAGTCATGGAACATGGCAAGCGCGAGCCCGATCACCTTGCGGATTGTCCAGGACGCCACGCCGGAAGTGATGCGTCGGCTGGACAGGAATTTCTTCCGGGTGCGCTTTGATCGCCTGACGCCTGGGGAGAAAAACTTCCTGCGGGCGATGGCGCATCTTGGCCCGGGAAACCAGCGCACGGGCGATATCGTGGCTGCATTGGGCATGTCCGTCAAGGGGATCGGCCCGGTGCGCTCCAAGCTCATCAAGAAGGGGATGATTTACAGCCCGGCGCATGGCGACATGGCGTTCACCGTGCTGTTGTTCGATGAGTTCATGGTGCGCGCGATTCCGGAATTCATGCCCGGCTGACATGAAATTCGATATGGATGCCCGCCGGGCCGCGCGTCCGGCGATCAGCTATGACGAGGCTTTGCCGGTCAGCGCGCGTCGCGCCGAGATTGCGGCCGCCATTCAAAAGCATCAGGTCGTCGTGATCTGCGGCGAGACCGGCTCGGGCAAGACGACGCAATTACCGAAAATCTGCCTCGAACTCGGGCGCGGCCTCAAGGGGCTGATCGGCCATACCCAGCCGCGCCGCATCGCCGCGCGCGCCACCGCCAGCCGTATCGCGCAGGAGCTGAAATCCGAGCTGGGCAAGTATGTCGGTTACAAGATCCGTTTTACCGACAAGACCACGCCGGACGCCTACATCAAGCTGATGACCGACGGCATCATGCTGGCGGAGACGCAGACCGATCCCTTGCTGCGGCAATACGACACGATCATCATCGACGAGGCGCACGAACGTTCGCTCAACATCGACTTTCTGCTTGGGCTTCTAAAGTCGGCGCTGGCGAGACGGCGTGATTTGAAGGTTATCGTGACTTCCGCGACGCTCGATGCCGAGCGCTTCAGCAAGCACTTCGAAGGCGCGCCCATCATCGAGGTCTCCGGCCGGCTCTATCCCATCGAGACGCGCTATCGTCCTTACGATGAGAAGAAGGACAGCGACCTCAACGACGCCATTGTCGACGCCGTGAGTGAAGCGCACCGCGAAGGGCCGGGCGATGTGCTGGTGTTCCTGCCCGGCGAGCGCGAGATTCGCGAGGCGGCCGAGGCCTTGCGAAAACACCACCCGCCCGGCCTGGAAGTATTGCCGCTCTTTGCGCGCCAGACGGCGCAGGAGCAGTCGCGGGTATTTGCCGGCCATCAGGGGCGCCGGGTGGTGCTGGCCACCAACGTCGCGGAAACTTCGCTGACCGTGCCGGGCATTCGCTATGTCATCGATGCCGGAGTGGCGCGCGTCAAGCGTTACTCGCATCGCAACAAGGTCGAGCAGTTGCAGGTCGAGGCGATCTCGCGCGCGTCGGCCAACCAGCGCGCTGGCCGCTGCGGGCGCGTCTCGTCGGGCGTCTGTTTCCGCCTCTACGCCGAAGACGACTTCAACAAGCGCGCGGCTTACACCGAGCCGGAGATTCTGCGTTCGTCGCTCGCCGGGGTGATCCTGCGCATGAAGTCCTTGCACCTCGGCGACGTCGAGGACTTCCCCTTCCTGGAACGTCCGGCCCCGCGCATGATCGCCGACGGCTACACGCTGCTCGCCGAACTGGGGGCGCTGGACGAAACCAGCAAGGCGCTGACGCCGGTTGGCCACGAACTGGCCAAACTGCCGCTCGACCCCAAGATCGGCCGCATGATCCTCGCCGCGCGCGAGCACGGCTGCCTGAAGGAAATGCTCATCATCGCCGCCGCGCTCGGCACGCAGGATCCGCGCGACCGGCCGCAGGAGCAGGCGGCGGCAGCCGATCAGGCCCATGCCAAATGGAAGGACGAGAAATCCGAGTTCCTTTCCTACCTCAAACTGTGGGCCGCCGCCGATGAGGTCTGGAAGCATGAGAGCTCGAACAAGCAGCGCCAGTGGTGCCGGCAGAACTTCATCAACTGGCTGCGGTTGCGCGAATGGCGCGACGTGCATGGACAGTTGATGACACTTTGCCACGAGCACGCGTGGAAAGAAAACCAGTTGCCCGCCAGTTATGACGCCATCCACAAGGCGCTCCTGACCGGCCTGCTCGGCCACATCGGCCTGGTCAACGAAGAGGATAAAAATTACCTTGGCGCGCGCGGCATCAAGTTCTTCATCCATCCCGGCTCGGCACTGGTGAAGAAGGCGGGACGCTGGATCGTCGCGGCGGAACTGGTCGAGACCTCGCGGCTGTTCGCCCGCTGCATCGCCAAGATCGAACCCGCGTGGCTGGAGCAGGTGGGCGCGCACCTGCTCCGCCGGCATGTCTTTGAACCGCACTGGGAAAAATCCGCCGGGCAGGTGGTGGCGTGGGAACGCATTACCTTGCACGGCCTGCTGCTGCATGCCAAGCGTCGCGTGAGCTTCGGAAAATCGAACGCTGAAGCGCCGCTGGCGCGCGAGCTGCTGATTCGCGGCGCATTGGTCGAGGGCGAGGTGGGTGAAGACTGGGTGCGCAAATGGGCTTTTCTGCAGCACAACCGGAAGCTCAAGGCGGAGATCGAAAAGCTCGAGCACAAGTCGCGCCGTCCCGACGTGCTGGTGGATGACGCGCTGGTCTATGCGTTCTTCGACGCGCTCGTGCCGGAAGGGATGACGACGCTGGCGGCTTTCGACAAATGGCGCCGCGAAACCGAACAAGCAAGCCCCAGGCTGCTGTTCCTTGAAAAAGACCAGTTGATGCGCCACGAGGCCGCGGGCATCACCACCGATGCCTTCCCGTCATTCCTTGAACATCGCGGACAAAAATTCAAGCTCACCTACCATCACGATCCCGGCGCGGCGGACGATGGCGTGACCCTGTCGCTGCCGCTGACCGTCCTCAACCAGGTGCCGGCGATGCGGCTCGAATGGCTGGTGCCCGGGTTGCTCAAGGAAAAAGTCATCGCGCTATTGAAGACCTTGCCGCAGAAATACCGCCATCGCGTGCAGCCGCTCGATGCCTTCGCGGAAAGTTTCGTCGATGTCGAACATGACATGGACGAACCGCTGGCGCGGGCATTGACGCGCGCCATCGAGGAGAAGATCGCGCTGAAACTTCCCCTGGACAGTCTGCGGCTGGGCGAACTGCGGCCGCATCTGTTCATGAACTTCCGTCTGCTGGACGAACACGGCGGCACGTTGACCCTGTCGCGCAATCTGGCCGAGTTGCGCGCGCAGTATGGGGATTACGCCGCGCCGTCCGAAGAGAAAGCGGCTGCGCTGGAGAAAAACGACCTGCGCGACCGCTTTGTCCGGGCGCTGAATCCGCAGGTCAAAGCCATCGAGAAGCTGCCCGAACTGCGCAACCTTGCCATGCAGCACCTGCCGCTGGGCACGGAAAAGGATTTGCGCGAGCAGATCATCGCGGTCGCCATCGAGCGCTGTTGCCTGATGGAGCCGTTGCCGACAGATGATCCGGCCTTCATGGCACGGCAGGATGCGGCGAAGGGGCGGGTGCTGTTGGTGGCGCAAGAGATTCTGCGTTTGCTGGCTGCAGTTCTTGCCGACTACGTACAGGTGCAGAAGAAGCTGGCCGCCGCGCAGAAGACTTTTCCTCAAGCCTGTGCGGATATTGCCGCGCAACTGTCCGGCCTGCTGGTGAAAAACTTCATTGTCGCCACGCCCTACGAGCGGTTGCAAAGCTTCCCGCGCTATCTCAAGGCGATCAGCCTGCGGCTCGACAAGATGAAGGCCGACGCCGCGCGCGATGCACGCTGGCAGGCTGAATGGCAGGCGCTGGCGCAAACCTGGGCGCGGGAGCGCAATGCCCTGCAGAAGGCCAACGCCCGCGTGAGTGACCCGTTTCTGGAAGAATATCGCTGGCTGCTGGAAGAGTTGCGCGTGGCGCTATTCGCCCAGGAACTGAAGACGCCGAGCCCGGTGTCGGTAAAGCGCTTGCAGAAAATGTGGGACGGGAGGTCAAGGACATGACTGCTTCAGATGGCTTGCCGCAAGCGGTGCTTAGTGCGGCGCGCGACCTGCTGCGGGCCGAGATGCTCTGGCACGCCCTGTGGCCGCCGCTCGTCGCGCTCATCCTCTGGTCGGGCATTGCCTGGTTTGCCTGGCTGCCGATCGCCGAGTGGGTCGTCACGCAAATGCCGGAATGGTCATGGCTGACCTGGCTGGGGGCATGGCTCGCGCACATCGCGGTGTTGTTCATCTTTGCGCCGCTGGTGTATTTCACCGCGTTGTTGCTGGTGGCGGTGTTTGCCCTGCCGCGCATGATGACGATTGTCGCGGCGCGCGACTACCCCGATGTCTCGCGTCAAGGCTCGGCCAGCGCGGCGCTCTGGGGCAGCCTGGCCAATACTCTGGCGGCGGGCGCGATCTTTGTCATCGGCTGGCTGGTGAGCCTGCCCTTGCTGCTGATTCCGGGGGCGGTGCTCGTCCTGCCGATTTTCTGGGCCGCCTGGCTCAACCAGCGGGCATTTCGCTTCGATGCCCTGGCCGAACATGCGCTACCCACCGAGCGCACGGCGCTGATCCGGCGTGAAAAGGGCAAGCTGTATGCGGCGGGACTGATCAGCGCGCTGCTCGCGCATGTGCCGCTGCTCAACCTTTTTTCGCTGGCCTTTACCGCCCTCTTGTTTGTTCACCTGTGCCTCGCTTCGCTGCGGCGCTTGCGCAGTGAGAAGGGAATTCAATTATGAGGACGTACGGCGCGATCATCATCGGCGACGAGATCATGCGCGGCAAGCGGCCGGACAAGCATTTCGCCAAACTGGCAGCGCTACTCGGCGAACGTGGTCTCTATTTGTCCTGGGCGATCTATCTGGGCGACGAGCGGCCGCGTTTGGTCGACACGCTGCGCCGCAGTTTTGCTTCCGGCGATGTGGTGTTCTGCTTCGGTGGCATCGGCGTGACGCCTGACGACCATACGCGTCAGGCAGCGGCAGCAGCGGCCGTCGTGCCGCTGGCATTGAACCCGGACGCCGAGCGCGAGATACGCGCCCGCATGGCCGAGATCGGTCAGGAAGTCACGCCGACACGTCTCGAACTCGGCACGGTGCCGCAAGGCAGCCGCATCATCCCCAACCCCTTCAACCGCATCCCCGGCTTTAGCTGGGGCGACCATCATTTCCTGCCCGGCTTCCCGCAGATGGCCTGGCCGATGGCCGAGTGGGTGCTCGATACCCATTACGCCGACGACTTCCGCCACGGCGCGGAAACCGAAGCGGCGATTCTCGTGTGGGACGGGCTCGAAGGCCGGATGATCGACCTGATGCGGCAGACCGAGGCCAATTTCCCGGGCATCAAGTTATTCAGCCTGCCGACTCTGGGTAGCGCAAGTATCCGGCCGAACGTCGAACTGGGCGTGCGCGGCGCGCCGGCGCAGGTGGCGCCGGCGATCGCGGCATTGAGGTCGGGTGTGATTGCGCTGGGCTACCTGTGGGAAGACAAAGCGTAGCGCTGCGTTTTTACGCAATCACACCGACCAACCGGACGGCAGTAAAACCTAGCCTCTGCCTGGACGTTCTGGGCGCTCAGGGCGCTCAGGGCGTTCCGGTTTCTCGGGCCGTTCCACTTTTTCCGGACGTTCCGCCTTTTCAGGTCGTGCAGACTTGTCTGCCAGCATGGCGCGCTCGTTACGCGCATCCCCGGTCTTGGGCTTGTCTTCCGCCTTGTTTGACGCCTTCACTGCGACTTTTTCGCGCGCCTGCTCGGTTTTGAGCGCCTTCGCCAAGCGCTCGTTGCCGGACTTGATGCCGCTGATCACCCGGCCCAGATTCAGGTCAAGCTGTTTGGCGATCTGCCCCCAGCCCATGCCTGCCGCGCGCAGGGTCAACACGCCCGTCATGGTGGTTGTTTTGCCATCCGCCGCCGTCACCGTGCCGCCCATGAGCGCAGCATTGAGCTGCGCGGTCGTGGGCTCCGTGATGCCTGCCTTGGTGAGTGTTGCCTGGGCGAGCGCCAGGGTTATGAAGACATTCCCATAACCGGTCGGGGCGGTCGGCGTGATCGTGGTTGGCTGGGTGGTCGAGCCGAGGGTGACGGGGGTGCCATTACGCAAGCCGGTGATCAGCTTGAGTGCGTCCTCCTCTGTGCCGACCAGCTTGGTAAATTCCACCGCCATTTTCTCGGCGGCGCGGGCGGGTGAGGTGCTGGCGGTTTGCTCCACCGCGACCGCAGCCTGCGTGATGGGGTCGGCAGGGGGCGGCGCGGTGGCGGTTTGCGCCAGCGCCATGGACGCCGAAACGCCCAGTGCGGCAGCAATCGCGACTGACAAGATGCGTTGCTTGATTTCATTGACCATGACGTGTCTCCTGTCGGTGGATGGGTTTTAAGGGAATCAGAAGCTAAAGCTGAAGGTCGCGCCAACACCCAGGTCCGGGCTGGCATCCGAAAAACCGGTCACGACATAGCCTTGCACCTTGGCGGCTTTCGAGTATTTGTGAACCGCAAACAACGAAAGCTCGCTGACCGGGTCTCCATTGGCGGTTACTTTCTGCCGGTAATCGTAGGTGGCCCCCCAGCTATTCGCCTCCGACAATTTGTTGCTGAAACCAATGCTGCCGTAAAACGGGTTACGAAAATCCGTCGCGGCGGTATCGCCCTTCTTGGTCCAGCCGAGGCTGCCAAACAGCGTTGTGTCGCCAAATCCGCGGAACAGATCGGCCTGCAGCGAGTAGTCGTTCTCGCCGGTTGTCAGCAGCGTCTTGGCGTTGTCCGCGGTAGCAAACTTCGCCTTGACCCCAAGATCCACGCCGGACTTGGTTTTGGCGTCGCTATACACATTGTAGAAGGCGCTGGCAGTCAAATCGCCCATCCCGGATTGGGTCTGGCTGGTGGTAGCGCGCCGATCCCCGCCGGCCGCCGCAACGCCGCTGCTGCGCACATAGGGCACGCTGAGCTTGAGGGTCACGGGGCCAGTTTCATGTTTGATGGAAACCGGCATTGACCAGGTCCTGGACGTTTCAGCCTCCCCATACTTGCCTTCCGAATAATCAAGGCCAACGCTTGCTGTCGTCTTGGCTTGGGCAAAGGCAATTGCGGGAACAGCAGCGAGGAGCAATGCGGTTGCAAGGTTTTTCGAGATAGTGATCATTTGGAGCTCCGTTGAGATAGGTTGGTAGGAAATTCAGGATGTTTCTGAGTTTAAGCGCTTTTAACAGGTGTCTCGTGCGGGGTGAAGACTGGCTATGTCATTGCAAGGGGTTCGGTGCTATCTGTCGCGTCGGCCGGAATGGTCAACACGATCCGGTCGTTCGACTCTGTCGATGCGCTCGGATCGACTGCTTCTTTCAATCGTCTCCCGATCATTTCGTTCCGTGCGTTCCCGTTCTTTCTCCAGTTTTTCCTGCGCCTTTCCGGCCTCTTTGGCAACACGATCTTCCTCATCGACGCGGCCTCGGCTTTCGGTTTTCCCTTTTGCGGCATCGTCGCGCGGCGCACGCTCGATACGGAGCGGGTGGAGTTTGCCGCTGTCATCAAGGCGCGCGGTAACGCGGATCAACGTGCCTGCGCTCAACCGGTCATCGCCGCCGAGTTCTCGCTGGTTGGCCAGCGCCGCATCGACATCGGCGCGGCCGGTGCGGATGGCGTTGCCCGCGCGTTGCTGAACCCGCGTCTCGATGACCACCTGGGTCGGGCGCTGGGTCCAGGCCGTTCCTGGGGCGGGATGGCTTGCGCGGATAACGAGTTTTTGCCCGTCCCAGATGCCGCGCACCGTCAGTTCCCCGCTCGCCGCGCGATCGACCGCGACGCCGCCGATGCGCTGCCGGATTGGGTCGGCGCGGCCGCTGACCGATGCTTCCGACGTCGCCTCGATTCTGGCGACGCGGCTGGCCAGTACGCTGTTGCTGGACACCAGATGTCCGTCTACCTGCACCCAGTCTCCGGTTTTGAGTGATCGCGCCTGATCGCGTGCGCGTTCGTGACCAGGCACCACCGCGACCCCCATGACTTCAAACTGGTCATGCTGATCGATTGAGCGCGTGACCGGTCCCTCCAGCGCATGCAGCACGGCAATCCGGCGGGCTTCCAGTCCGCGTGCGGATTGACCGGCTTCGACAGCGACGATTTGGCCGATGGCGAGTCCTCTGGTGTTCGCGGGTCGGCTGTTTTCGCTGACGGGTACGTCCGCGTCATAGTGGACTTCGAGGCCATTGACGCAAATTGACGCAAATCCCGTGATCGTGCCGACGATGCCGGTCCCGCCGATACCGCCTGCGCCGGCGGTATCATTGGCGCGTCCGGTCCCGCCAATGCCGCCCGAACGTGAGACCGCGCGCCCGGTGCCACCAATGCCGCCCATGCTGCTCCCGGCCGCCAGCAGTTCGTAGCCCACTGGCGGCGCGCAAACGCCACCCGCGCTGGTTACGGTAGTGGGCAATAAAAACGCCCAGGCGGCGAGCAGAATCGCGACGTGCCTCATTGCGTGACCTCCGGCAATTTGGTGGCGTCATCGGCATAGAAATAAATGCCGCAGGTAAAGCGCTGCCAGGGCTCCTTGGCCATGTCGACAGCCGTCGTCGCGGTCGTTTGCGCCTTGCGGTTGAGCGATTTAAGCAAGCGCATTCCGCTGCCTTCGGCGCCATGTGCCAGTGCCTGGACGACCGAGGCGGGCAGGTGGGTGTAATGGACGCTGCGTTCGAGAAAGGGCGCACGCTCGCCAATCAGGTTGCTGGCGGCGGCGGCGGCATGGTCATGGAGGTTGTGGCCGAAATAGAAGGCTTTCTCCGCGAAGCCCAGATGGGGCACGAAGGCATCGCTCATCAAGACGACGCCGCCTTCGCTGTCCACGCTGGCAATGCCGAGCCGGGTCCATTCGTCCAGCACCGAGCGGGCGCGAATATCCTTGCTGACCGAAGTAACCAGCGCCTCGAATGACAAGCCCCCGCCCTGGCGGGCCAGCCGGGGCAGACGCTTTGGCGTGCCGTCTTCATCGGCAAAGGGAGGCTGCTGCCAGGCGTTGATCAAGCGCATGCCAAGCGACACCGTGTCGGGCACCCGCTCTTCATCGGGCGGCAGCGCGCGCAGACGCTTGACGTCCTTGCGATGAATCCCGGACAGGAGGCTGATCCGGCTGTCGGTCTGGTCTTTTCCCGCTACCGGGAAATCGCTGACGGCCAGTTCGACATACAGGCCTTTCAGCAGGTCAGCCAACTGCGGGTAGGCGATCCCTTTGGCCAACAACAGCCTCACCAGCGGTTTTAGCGCATGGCGGATAACCTTTAGCAGGGTGTCGCTGGGTGATGGCGTGATCACGATAGGAGGTATTCGATATTAAGGTTACTGGCGCGAGCATATCACGTGGGAAAATATTCCACAAATAACTTGCCAGATGAGATCGGCTTCTCTGGAGTTCGCGTCGCAGGCGCGGCTAAACCGGACTATAAAAGTCGGCGCTGGCGAGACGGCGCAAAAAAAAAGCCCCGACCGAAGGTCGGGGCTTAAACGGTTCCGTTGCGGAACCGGAGGAGGAGACGTAAAACTGTAACGGCTAATCAGGCAGCCGAATTAAGCAGCCTTCTTGACCTTGGGAGCCGCGGCACCCACGGCCTTGACGGTGGCGGAGGTCGCGGCGGCGACGTTCGCTTCGGTCATCTCGGCAACTTGCCGGGCAGCCTTGTTCATGGTTTCGTAGGCGGAGTTGGCGGCGGCGATGGCCGACTTGACTGCGGCGACGGCGACATCGGAACCGGCGGGAGCGCCCTTGACGGCGTTGTCCAGCGCGGAGCTGACGTTCTTGTTCATCTCGACATACTGGTTGTCGAAAATCTTCGAGAATTCGCCCTGCGACTGGGAGGCGATTTCATAGACACTGCGCGAGTAGGCAACGGCCTTTTCGAACATCGGTTGGGCCAGGGCGGATTGCACGCCCATCAGGTCTTGCACGTCACGCACGGCCATCAACGACTTGGCGTTGTTGACGCTGTCTTCGAGCAGCATGCGGGCGGCGTTCAGGTTCAGGGCGGCGAGGCGCTCGGCGCTGGCAAACGCGGTGTTGGCGACGGTCAGCAGGGTTTCGACGTTGGCCTTGCTGGCGCCGGCGAGTTGTTCGGGGGTCGTGTACATGGCGATCTCCTAAATTGAAAGTGTGTTGCAAATTACTTGCGGTTCGGCGACCCGGCCTGCACTCGGTCTTTACTTCGCGAGGAGGGTTCAAGTCAGCCCCGATGCGTTATGTTGCAGTGCATCATGGAACTGATTATAGGGACGCATAAGCCGAAGTCAAGTATTTTTTTGTGCAGTGCAACAAAAAACTTTCAAGGAGTCATTTTCAACGGTTCTGGAAGACGGCCGGGCGTTTTTCGAGGAAGGCGCTCATGCCTTCCTTCTGGTCGGCGAGGGCAAAGTTGGCGTGGAAGCTGCGCCGTTCGAACAGCAGCCCCTCCGCCAGCGGCGATTCGTAGGCGCGATTGACGGCTTCCTTGACCATCATGGCGACGGGCAGTGCATAGCCGGCGATGACCGTTGCCGTCGCCAGCGCTTCTTCGAGCAGCTTTTCGGTGGGCACGACGCGCGCGACCAGGCCGCTTTGTTCGGCTTCGGCGGCGTCCATCAGGCGGCCGGTCAGGCACATTTCCATCGCCTTGGCCTTGCCGATGGCGCGCGGCAGGCGCTGCGTGCCGCCAAAGCCGGGGAGGATGCCGAGCTTGATTTCGGGCTGGCCGAAGCGGGCGTTTTCAGCGGCGATGATGAAGTCGCACATCATGGCGAGTTCACAGCCGCCGCCCAGGGCGAAGCCTGACACGGCCGCGATGACCGGCTTGCGGCAGTCGGCGAGGCGTTCCCAGTTGCGGCTGATGAAGTTGGCGCGGTAGGCGTCGATGTAACTGAGGTTTTTCATCGCCGCGATGTCGGCGCCGGCGGCGAAGGCCTTGGCCGAGCCGGTGATGACGATGCAGCCGATGCCGTCGTCGGCCTCGAAGGCGTCGAGCGCGGCGGCAAGTTCATCCATCAGGGCGTCGTTGAGCGCATTCATCGCCTGGGGGCGGTTGAGCGTGATCAGTCCGACGTGGTCACGGACTTCGGTGAGGATGTTTTGAGCGGACATGTGGGTGACTCAGCGTGGCGTGGCGGGCGTGGGCGTGGGGGCCGGCTTGACGTTTTTGGGTTGAATGACAGCGGTGACGCGTCCCTGTTCGCTGGTCGGGCTGGCGCCAGGGGCGGCCGTCACGAAATATTGCTCGGTTTTGCCGTCGTATGAAATGTAGTGGCCGCGCACTTCATCCAGGCCACTCTTGATGTAGGCGCGGGTGAAAAACTCGGCTTTTTCGCCGCGCGAGTCGTATTCGATACGCTCGGACTCGCCATCGACATACTCATCCTTGCCCTCGCGTTTCTGGCGAAAGCGGGCCAGCCCTTTATCGCCGCCGGTGGCGATGCCCTTCTGGAATCCTTCGGCATCCTGGGTGACGACCAGTTTCGCGGTGCGGATGACCAGCGTGCCCTGAGTCAGGACGACGTTGCCCTCGAACACATGCACACGCTTGACGTCATCGACGGTGACCTTCGCCGCTTCGAGATGGACGGGTTTTCCCTTGTCGGCGCGTTCGGCAAAAGCGCTGCCCGAGCCGAGGGCGACGCAGGCGAACAGGAGGAGCAGTGGGCGCGCGGATGGGTTCATGTCAGCGTTTCGGTTGGGGTTGTGGTTTGGGTTTTGGCTTGGCAGGCGCGGCACCGGCTGAACCTCCGGCCGCACGATCAAATATGCCATAAACCGGCCCTTCGAGGATGTAAATGGACGTTTTGTTATTGGCGGAAAGGCCGCCGCCACTGATGTTGGAGCGACCCTGGGCGATGGCGACCGGCACATTGCTCGTGGCCAGTTCGTCGTCGGGAAAAACGTCGAGCCGCGCGGTGGACAACACGGTAGCCGGTTTGTCGCCCACGCCGCTGCGCGTTACCCGCACATCGCCAATCAATTGCACATGTTTGCCTTCGCTGTCGAGGCGGGCTTCGTGGGCGGTGATGAGGGTGGGCGGCTGCCGGTGCCAGGTGAGTTGGGGCGACTGGACGACGGTGCTGTCGTCATCGGGATAGTGGTGCATGCTGGCCGCGTGCAAGGTGTGCTGTAGCGCGCCCTCGGAATCGAAGCGACGCACCGAGAAGTTTTCGATGATGTAATCCGGATCGTGTCGCGATTTGCCGTCGTTGCTGGCGACGGGAGGGCGTGTCGCCTGTTCGAGCCAGAAGGTCATGCCGGCCAGGAGGCCGACAATGACCAGGGGAAACAGAGTGGCGGCAGGGCTGCGGGCGTGGGAGGACATTAATCCAGGTATGGCGCCATGACGCGCTCCCAGTTGCCCTGGGCGCGCAGGATCATTTCGCAGACTTCGCGGACCGCGCCGGCGCCGGCTGGCGCGCGCGCAACATAGTCTGTGTGTTGCCGCACCAGCGCGTGGGCATCCGGCACGCAGGCGGCGAAGCCGCAGGCGCGCAGGAGCGGCAGGTCGATCAGATCGTCGCCCATGTAGCCGCACTGGGCGAAGTCAAGTTTTTCGCGCGCCAGCAGTTCCGCCATGGCTTCGCGCTTGTTTTCGACGCCCTGGCGGACCCGTTCGATGCCGAGATTGGCCGCGCGGCGGAGGACGATGGGCGAATCGCGGCCGGTGATGATGGCGATCTTGACGCCCGACTTGGCCAGCAGCTTGATGCCCAGCCCGTCGCGGCTGAAAAAAGCCTTGCAGGCGTCGCCCTCGGGACTGAAGTAAAGACGGCCATCGGTCATCACGCCGTCGATGTCAAAGCCCATCAGGCGGATGTTGGCAGCTTGTTCCAGATCGCTCATATCGCCGCCGGGCCGCCCCAAGGCGATATGCGCCCCCCTGTGGGGGGCAGCGAGTCGGGGTTGCGAGCGTGGGGGGCCATTATTTACATTACCTTGGCGCGGAAAAGATCGTGCATGTTGAGGGCGCCTTGCAATTGTCCGGCATCATCGGTGACCAGCAACTGGTTCAGTTTGAGGCGTTCCATCATCTCGACGGCCTCGACGGCGAGGCGGTCAGGGCCGATGACGCGCGGTTTGCGGCTCATGACTTCGGCGACCGCAATCTGGCGCAGGTCGCCGAGTCTTTCCAGCGCCCGGCGCAGGTCGCCATCGGTAAAAATGCCGGCCAGGGAACCGTCCGCGCCGAGTACGGCAACCATGCCCATGCCGCCCTGCGAGATGGCTTTGAGCGCGGCGGGTATCTCGGTGGATTCCCCGACTACCGCGACACGCGCGGTGGGTTGCATCACGTCGCGGACGTGAGTTAATAGCTTTCTACCAAGAGCGCCGCCGGGGTGCGAACGGGCGAAATCGGTGGCCGAAAAGCCGCGCGCGTCGAGCAGGGCGACCGCCAGCGCATCGCCCAGCGCCAGCGCCGCCGTCGTGCTGGCGGTGGGCGCGAGGTTGAGCGGGCAGGCTTCTTCGTCGACGTGCGCATCCAGATGGATGTCGGCCTCCCGCGCTAGCGCCGAGGCCGGGTTGCCGGTCATGGCGATCAGATGGCCGCCCTGGCGTTTCACCAGCGGCACGATGGTCAGGAGTTCGCTGTTCTCGCCGGAATTCGACAGGGCGATCAGCACATCGTCATGGGTGATCATGCCCAGGTCGCCATGCACGGCCTCGGCGGCATGGACGAAATAAGCCGGGGTGCCCGTGCTGGCCATGGTGGCGGCGATCTTGCGCGCCACGTGGCCCGACTTGCCGATGCCGCTGACGATGACGCGGCCGCGACTGGCGAGAATCAGGGCCACCGCGGCGGCGAAAGATTCGGTGAGGCGCGCGGAGATTTTCAGCACGGCGTCCGCCTCGATGGCGAGCACCTGGCGGGCCAGGGCGATGGCGCGTTCTGCGGCGGAAGAAGTGGTCATGGGGCGGGGCGGTTATGATTGAGGCAAATTATAGCAACCCGCATTCACGCACAAACCATGTCTCTTTACCTGATCCTGTTGCTATTGGGCGCCGCCGTGCTGGCGGTGGCGGTTTGTCGCAGCATGAATCTGCCGCCCATCCTCGGTTATCTGCTGGTCGGCGCGCTGGCCGGGCCGCATGCCTTCGCCGTGTTGCCCGACATCGAGAGCGCGCACCGGTTGGCGGAATTCGGCGTGGTGTTTTTGATGTTCACCATCGGCCTGGAATTTTCGCTGCCGCGCCTGTTTGCCATGCAGCGCATCGTCTTCGGCCTCGGCCTGGCGCAGGTGCTCCTGACCTTCGTGGCCGTGGCGGCGGGCGCCCTGCTCTGGGGCGTGCCGTGGCAGGCCAGCGTGGCTCTCGGCGGCGCGATTGCCATGTCATCAACGGCGATACTCTCCAAGCTGCTCGCCGAACGCCGCGAACTCGATGCCGCGCATGGCCGCGAAGTCATGGGCGTGCTGTTGTTCCAGGATCTCGCCGTGGTGCCGCTGCTGGTGCTGATTCCCGCGCTGACGCAGCCGGTCGGGGCGCTTGCCGGCGCGCTGGGCTGGGCGCTGGTGAAAGCCACCATCCTGCTGGCGCTGGTGCTGTTTTTCGGCCAGCGGCTGATGCATGCCTGGTTCGGGCTGGTGGCGCGCAGGAAGTCGAGCGAACTGTTCATGCTCAACGTCTTGCTGGTGACGCTCGGCTTCGCCACCGTCACCGAGCTGGCCGGCCTGTCGCCGGCGCTCGGCGCCTTCGTCGCCGGGATGCAGATTTCCGAGACCGAATATCGCTATCAGGTCGAAGAGGACATCAAACCCTTCCGCGATGTGCTGCTCGGCCTGTTCTTCATTTCCACCGGCATGCTGCTCGACCCGGCGGCGATCTGGCGCGATCTGGCCGGCGTGCTGGCCTTGCTGGCGCTGTTGCTGATCGGCAAGCTGGTGGTGATCGGCGGCGTCTCGCGGCTGATGGGCGCCAGCGCGGGCACGGCGCTGCGTTCGGCCCTGTGGCTGTGCGCGGCGGGCGAATTCGGCCTCGTGCTGCTGGTGCTCGCCACCAACAACAGCCTGGTCGACCGCGCGCTGGTGCAGCCGCTGCTGGCGGCGATGGTGCTGTCGATGATGATCGCGCCGCTGCTCGTCGTTTATGCCGACCGCATCGTGCTGCGCCTGGTCGCCGCGGAATGGATGCTGCGCTCGATGCAGATCACCCGGATCGCCGCGCACACCGTGGCGGCGGAGAAACACGCCATCCTCTGCGGCTATGGCAAGACCGGCCAGCACCTGGCGCGCTTTCTCGAAGCCGAGCAGATCGGTTTCATGGCGCTCGACCTTGATCCCGACCGGGTGCGCGAGGCGGCCAACGCCGGCGAACCGGTCGCCTGGGGCGACTGCACGCGCCGCGAAAACCTGCTGGCGGCGGGCGTCATGCGCGCCCGGGTTTTGATCGTGACTTTCGCCGACATCGAGACGACCCTGCGTCTCGTGCAGCGCGTGCGCGAGCTGCGCCCCGACCTGCCCATCGTCGCCCGTTCGCGCGAGGAAGACGACGCCGAAAAACTCTTTGAAGCCGGCGTGGCGGAGGTCGTGCCCGAGGCGCTCGAATCCTCGGTGATGCTGGCGACGCACGCCCTGGCGCTGGTCGGCGTGCCGATGCACCGCGTCATCCGCCGCCTGCGCGAATTGCGCGAGCAGCACTATGCGCTGCTGCGCGGATTCTTCCACGGCGCATCGGATGCCGGCGCACACCTGACCGACGCCGAGCAGCCCCGCCTGCACGCCGTCACCCTCGACACAGGCGCCTGGGCGGTCGGCCGCAGCCTGGATGAAGTGGCGCTAACAAAAGTCGGCGCTGGCGTGACGGCGGTGCGAAGACGGTCGCAGCCGAAAGTGGCGTTAGCGGGCGATACGTTGCTGCAAGTGGGCGACGTGGTGGTCTTGCAGGGCAGTGCAACGGCAGTGGCAGCGGGGGAGGAGCGGGTGCTCTCTGGAAAACATATTGATTAGTAATGAATTTTCATTCACTATGCAAAAAACTAAAGAGTGAATGAAAATGTACTACTTTCCGTTGACAGAAAACCAGCGCCGCATCCAGATCAATGCCCTTCAGTTGTATGAGGCATGGCGGGATGCGGAACGCCGATTGGCGGGTTATGACGGCTCACTGATCTGGAAGTCGTCTGGCGGCCGCCAATATCTGTTCAAGTTGACCGACCGGCGCGGCTACGGACGCTCGATGGGGGCGCGCACAACCGAGACCGAACGGGTGCATGCGGAGTTCCACGCCGCAAAGTCGCGCGAGAGGGGACGAGTGCATGACTTGCGCGCCCAGATGGCGGAGCAGGCCCGCTTCAATCGCGCCGCGCTGATCGGTCGCGTGCCCAACATCGTCGCCCAATTGCTGGAGGGTTTGCGCAAATCCGGATTCGCCGCGAATAGTCTCGTGGTGATCGGCACCAATGCGCTTTACGCCTACGAGAGCATGGCGGGCGTGTTTTTTGCCGAAGCGGTTACCGCGACGACGGATGTCGATTTGTTGTGGGATACGCGCTCGCGGCTCAAGCTCGCCACCGCTGATCCGCTATCTCTCCTGGGCCTGTTGCAGTCCATC
Source organism: Rhodocyclaceae bacterium (assembly GCA_030652245.1). GTDB lineage: Bacteria > Pseudomonadota > Gammaproteobacteria > Burkholderiales > Rhodocyclaceae > Sulfuricystis. The sequence goes on from JAUSBB010000039.1 coordinate 27,196, forward strand.
GACCCCAGCTTCGAGCGTTTGGCCGGGCAGACTTTTCGCGCGGCGAACAGCCGCGGTTTCATGGTCGACCTGATTCGCCAGATGCCCAATCCGCCCTGGCGAAAAACACCGGACAGTCTCGGCGACGCCGCGGAAGACCTCGTCGCCACCGACATCTGGAACATGAAATGGCTGTTGAGCGCGCCGCGACTCGTGCAGCCGGTGATCGCGGAAAACGGCAAGATGACGCTAATGCCCGTGGTCGACCCGCGCGCCTTCGCCGTCTTCAAGCGCTGGCTGGCGGCCAGTCCGGAGCGCAACCCGACCAAGCGACCGCGCGACGCGGCGCAAGCGGATGCGCTACTGACTGTGTTGCGGGAATATTTGCCGCAATACCCGCTGGATGCCGACGCGCTGAAGATGTTTCCGCGCGAGGTGGTCGAACGCGCGTTGAGTGATGTGGACTGAAAGTCGGCGCTGGCGGGACGGCGATGGAAAGCGCAAAAGACAAAGCCCGCAGAAGCGGGCTTTGTTACAGAGATGCTGTAAGAGCTATATTTGCTTGCAAACGGCATACACGGTCGCGCCGTCGTCCACATATGCGCCTGCCCCTGGTTGTGCATTGAGCACGTATGCACCGGCAACGGCGGCAATTCCGCGCACCTGTCCAGTTGCAGGGTTGCCATCGTCAAACTGGGCATCAATGGCATTGGCGATTTTTCCGAGCAAGTTTGTTGTGCAGATGGTAAGTCCGGACAATCCCAATGCCCCTTGTTGTACTTGTAATATGCCACCAGAAGCATTCTGGGGCGAAAGTCGCCCGGGGACTCCTGCAGCAGTATCTCCGCCGATAAAGCCTGCGAGGCGAAGGTGGTGCCAGAATTGGCAATTTTCCAGAATACTAGTGGAACAATCTATCACTCCAGCGTTAGCCAGTGCGCCCACTTGGGCGTTTCCGTCACCGGGAACGGCCAAAGGGTTTGTCCATCGCGCAGCAGCACCTTCATCGTCACCGGGCAATCTCTTATATCGATCTTGATATCCATAAACAGCAGCAGTCATGCCATTCAGGTCATTTGCAATATTTTTTATTTTCGCCTGAGTAATCAACTCCTGCCCCTTCAACACCCCACCCAGCAGCAGGCCGATGATGACCAGTACGATGGCGATTTCGACGAGGGTGAAACCGGATTGTTTGTTCATTTCGCTACTCCAACTAAAGGCATAATTGCAAAATTATAAAGCATTATTCGTGCCATCCATGCTTGGCGCCGTTATCCCGCCAAAATTGCCGGAGTCTTGCTGAATTGGACGGTCTATTCCGGGTTGATTGTCGATTTGACGGATTCGCGCGGGCATGCTGTCGGCAACTGATCACATCGATCTGTCGAGAAATGGACAGCCTGTCGTGTTTTCATCAGGGCTGTGTTTCGCCCTAGAATCCAGACGAACCATGCCCGTCTTGCCAAAGCTCTCGCCAATCACCCGCCGCCGCTGGATTTTTCTGGCGTTTCTGGCGGCTTTGCATTGGGTGTTTTTGCTCGGGCCGGCAACCCCGCTCGGCAAGGTGCTGTTTCTTTCCCATATCGGACTGGGCTTGCTGTGGCAGCCCTTTGTGCAGCCCCGGCGGCGTTTGAGTCCGGGGGGGCTGGGGGCCGTGCTGGTTTGCGCCGGGCTCTTCGCCTGGTTTCTCAACTGGGGTTTGCTGGCGGTCTGGGTGATGCTGTTGGCGGGGGTGGTCGGGGGCAAGGTGTTTTTGTTTCCCGATCGCTGGGAACGCCTGTTCAATCTGGCGGCCCTGGGTTATCTGACGACTGCACTGTTGGCGCTGATCATGCCGCAAGCGCTGCCCGCCGCCAACCTGACCGAGCCCGTGTTGGCCAATCTGGTGCTTTATCTGGCGCCGGCGGTTTTTGTCGTCATGGCACTGTTGCCCGCCGAGCAGGGCGCGCCGGAGCGCGCCGAGCTGGTCGATTTCATCTATGGCATCTTCGTTTTTCTGCTGCTGGCGGTGATCGCGCTGGGGAGCCTGAGTTTTACCCTGTTGTTCAAGACGGGCTATTTCGAGGCGCTGTTGATGACGCTGGCGCTGGTGGCGGGATTGCTGCTGCTCTTGGGCTGGATATGGAATCCACGCGCCGACCTGGGGGGCTTTGGCGGCCTGGGTGGCGCGGTGGCGCAACATGTCATGTCGCTGGGTTTGCCGGTCGAGGATTGGCTGGAATCACTGGCGGCGTTGGCCGCGCGCGAGAATGATCCGGAGCGTTTTCTGGCGGAAGCCTGCGCCGCGCTGCCGCAACGCATGCCCGGCGTGGTGGGCGGCACCTGGCAGACGAACGGCGCGGCGCAAGCCTTCGGCGAGCAGCGCGGACATTGCGCACACTTTCGGCATGGCCGCCTCGCGCTGGGCTTGGTAAGCCGCGGCAAGCCGAGCCCTTCCCTGCTCTGGCATTACGATCTGGCTGCGCGACTTTTGGCCGAATTCCATCTGGGCAAGTGGCGGGCGCGCGAACTGCAGCGGTTGTCCTATGTCGAGGCCATCCATGAAACGGGCGCCCGGCTGACCCACGACGTCAAAAATCTGTTGCAGTCCCTCGATACGCTCTGCGCCGCCGCGCTGCAGGAAGATGCGGCTTCGCCCCGTTTGCTTGGCCTGATGCGGCGTCAATTGCCCGAGGTGTCGTCACGCTTGCGCCAGACCTTGACAAAACTCGCCGCCCCCGCTGAGTTGGCAAGGCCCGAGCCCATGGCGGCGTTGCCCTGGTTTGCCGCGCTCGAAAATCGTTACGCCAACGCGCGGACGGTTTTTTCGGTCGGGGGTGATTTAACGACGCTGTGGGTGCGTGATGCCACGTTGTTTTCGAGCGTGGTAGAAAATCTTCTGCAAAACCTTGCCAACAAGCGTGAGGCTCATCCCGAGCTAAACGCCGAGGTTCGGATGGGCGAAATCGCTGGCCAGCTCTGGTTTGAAGTAACGGACTACGGCTCCGCCCTGCCGGCTGAAGTGGCAGGGGCGATCTTCAAACGTCCCGTTCCATCGGAAAACGGCTTGGGCGTGGGTTTGTACCAGTGCGCACGGTTGGCTGCGGCGGCCGGTTATGCGTTGACGCTCGCGGAAAATCGGGCAGGCTGCGTACGTTTTCGTCTGGCGCCGGCGGGCTAGGTAGCGGAAGCGGAGGATTTGCGGTCGATCAGCCGATACACCGTCATTTCGCCTTTTCCTTTCAGGTAAGTCGTCTGCGGTTCGTGAAAGTCGAAGCGCTCGGCGAGGCGGCGGTAGGTGGCGGCGTCGCACTGGATCATGCCGGGAACGCCCTCGGTGGTGATGCGGCTGGCCAGATTGACGGTGTCGCCCCACAGGTCGTAGATGAACTTGTTCTTGCCGACGACGCCGGCCACCACCGGCCCGGTGCCAATCCCCATGCGCATTTCCAGACGCGATGAGTTGACCGCGAAGTCGCGGCGCAACACCTCGCGCATCGCCAGCGCGAGGTCGGCAATCGCCGCCGTGTAATCCGCATTATTCATGTTGATGCCGCCCGCCACCATGTAGGCATCGCCGATGGTCTTGATTTTCTCCAGCCCGTGCTGTTCGACCAGGTCGTCAAAGGCCGAGAAGATGCGGTTGAGCATGGCAAATACCTGGCTGGGGGCCATGTGGGCGGCGACCCGGGTGAAATCTACGATGTCGGCGAACATCACCGTGGCATCGGCGAAGCCGTCGGCAATGGTTTGCTCGTTGTTCTTCAGCCGCAGCGCCACCGGCGCGGGCAGGATGTTCAACAGCAATTTTTCGGAGCGCTCCTGCTCGGTCTGCAGTTGTTGATGGGCTTTCTCAAGGCAGGCCTGGGCCTTGTGCTTTTCCTGGGTCGAAAAGCGCAACAGCACATAGATCATGGTGGCCACGGCGATGAAATTCAGCACAAAGAACACGATGCTGGTGGCGACGGGAACAACGATGGACGGTTTGTTGATCGAATCGGCCAGCACGAAATCGAAAAAACCGGAAAGAGCGATCAGGAAAACCCAGGCAAAGAACCAGGCGAGCGACTCGCGCACGCCGAAAAAGAGAATCGCGCCGACCGGCGCCAGCAGGCCCCACAGCACGATGCCGCTGGCGGAAATGAAGTTGCCGATGGCCCATTGAATGGCAAATGGCGCAAATAGGAAGAGCGCCAACTGTGTGATGCGGAAGAAGTTGAAGTTGCGCGTGAGGATGTAGAGCACCACGTTGCCGGCCATCGCCAGTTGAAACAGATAGGGCCAGGTGACGGAAAACTGCGGCCCCAGCGCCCAGTAGATCGCCAGCCACGACATCGACGCCGCACTGGCCAGGCCCGTGGCGAACATCAGCAACTGCTTGTTGAGTTGCAGCTCCGCGCTATCGCCCGGCTCGATGCCGGCGGTGCGCAGGCGGTCGATGTAGCGGACGTGGGGGGGTGCGGGAACGGGATTCATGCCGGGATAGTTCAAATGCATGACCGGGAGTGTCTCAGGAAGCAGGGCAGGCGGTCAAGGCGGCATCTTGTCGGACGCTTCCGCCGTCCTGCCAGCGCCGACTTTTGTCCGTCGCGCTACTGGCGTATGTAGATTCAAAAATCAATCTTGAAATTGCATGAAAGGCCACACGCCGTCTCGCCAGCGCTGACTTTCAGAGCAGGCGGCCCGCCGCGATCATGCGGTTGATGAGGATGTTGGTCGGCAGCCAGATGACCATATCGTCGAACTCGCCGCCGCCCGTGGTGGCGGTGGCTGGCGTGCGCTGGAAATAATTGGTCGGCCCAGTGTGGTTGGCGTCTTCATCCGCGTTGGTGGTCGAGCCATCCGGCAGGGCGGTGCCTGACTCGGTGGTGCCCCAGCGCAGTTTGCCATGCGAGAAAACAACCGCTGCGACGCAGGCGCCGGGCGTGGTGCAGGTCGCTTGCCCGGCCAAATAGACGGCAGTGCCGGCATTATCGCGGGTCCGCACCGTGCGGTTGGCAATGGATGCGAGCGTGATGCTGCTGTTGGCATAGGCCGGCGTGACGCTGTAGCGAATCAGCTTGCCCCAGGCATCCTGCTTCTCGATGCCGAGGGTGGCCCAGGGGATGAAGCCGCTACAGGCCGCATCGCTGGCGCAGTTGGCCGGGTTTTCCGCGCCGTCGGTTGCCGCGGTTGCCGGGCGGGGCAGGCGGCCGTTGACGACGGCGAAACCGAGCAGGGCTTCTTGCACATTGGCCAGCGTGGCGCGGGTTTCGGCGGTGCGGCGCATGTCGTCTTGCGCGGTCATCGGCAGCAGCAAGCCACCGAGCAGCAGGGCGACGATCACCAGCACCACAGCCATTTCGACGAGACTGAAGCCGCGCGCAAAAGTCGGCGCTGGCGGGTCGGCGGATAGTGTCGGTTGGTCTTTCAGGTGAGCTATGGATTGATGCATTGCGGGCCAAGCTCGATGCATGTGATGCCCTTTTCCTACAGTGATGGGTGAAGCTCGATTTGTTCCTGCCTGGCCGCGTAAGCTAGGCAGGCGAGCAGGTCGGCGGATTCAAGTTCGGGAAAATCCTCCAAGATTTCGGTTTCCGACATGCCTTCAGCCGACATGGCAAGAACGTCATATACGGTAATGCGCAAGCCGCGAATACAGGGACGCCCACCTCTTTTGCCAGGTTCGAGGGTGATGCGGTCTGAAATACTCATAAGGTTCTCCTTGGGTCTGTCGGCATGCAGGACAGCTCTACACGAATCAAGAAAGTCGGCGCTGGCGGGACGGCGGGTGTCAAGGTATCCATGTGGTGAAGAAGTCGGAAATGTTGATGATCTGATCGTTGGCCACCGTGCTCTGCGATGTGGTGAAACCCAGACGCACTTTTTTCAAGGCGGGTGCATAGCATACGTTATCTGCGCCGCAGGTCTGGCCGGAGGGGCATGGGATGCCACCTGCGCAGGAGCTGCCCTGAATGTCATAGATTACTGGGGTATCGCGTAAATGTGCAGTGAACCCCGGAGCGGCGAGGCTCATGGGGTCGGTGGTATTTATCATCGCGGTGATCCTGTCGGCATCGGTATCGCTGTGCTTGAGCAACCAAACCTCCAGCAGATAGGCGTTGCTGCCGACCGTACTGTCGGTCCCGCTGCGGGTGAGTTCGACGCGCACATGAATATTCTGATTGACGGGAATCTGACTCAGACTGGGGTCGAGTTTGTACACGCCCGAGCCAAGCGTTGGCGTGGCAGGTGCTGGAGGGTTGCGCGGCGGGGAGCGCGGTGGTGGTGGATCGGTGGGTGTTGGCAGGCCGTGAACATTGTCGTCCTCCTCTGGAGGGAGAAAGCAGCGGCCGGCGTTGCAATAGCGTGGTGCCAGGCAGGGGCAGGCTCTGCCCGTGTTAATGGGCGACTCGCCCCCCCAATAGACAATGCCGAAATGACCGCCGGTGTAACTCGGGTCGGCACGGCCGTTGCTTAGGGTGCTGAGCGCTGCTGGATTGAAGTTTGTTCCCTGGCGCGTGGTGTCGATTTCGATGGAGATCTTGGGGTGGGCGATGGGCGGCGTGACGCCGTTGTTGCCCGAGTAGCCCAGATGTTGCCCTGCCGCGCCGCAGACGTTCGCGCCATTGCGATCGCCGTCGATGATGGCGAAGCTGAAACCTTCGCCGGTGTCGAGGATGCGAAATTTGAAGTAGCTGCGCAAACCGCTGCCCAGTAGCCGGGTTTCCGGCATCCAGCTACAGCCGAAAAAGGCGCGGGCGTTGATGAGGCGCTGGATGGGGGTGATTGAGAAAAGACGGCCAAGGGTCAGTGTGCTGGTGGCGGGGTCATAAAAGGTGAGTTGGCCGCCCAGCGCATTCAGGGCGGGAGATGCGACCTGATTCAGGCTGGCGCCAACGGGAATGCAGCGCGCGATGTCCTGCTCGGCAGACTGTGGCGGGGAACGGTCGAGCAACAGGTCGCCACTGAAGGTGCTGCCTGCGCTTGTAAAACTGGTCAGATTGTTGCCTTCCAGATAATTGGCGAGTGTGTTTTTCTGTGTGGCGGTAATGCGCTGTTGTGTCGCGTTGCGCTGGCCGCTGAACAGCAGGACACCGGCACAGTTCGGGTCGCCGGCGACCGTGAAATTCCCGGCGGTCGGCTTGGCGACGAAGATCATTTCCCGGTAGTGGCTGAAATAGCCGAGTGGGTTGAGGTTGTCGTTGTAGCAGGAAGCGGTTTGAATCCGACCGGCGCTTTTGTCGGCGGGGGCGGTGTAGCCAGTGATTGGCGCCGGAGTGAAGCTGCTGCCGGCGGCGATCTGGTCGCGCAGGCAGCCGACCATGCGGTCGAGCATGCTATTGATGTCGATGCGGAAATGGGCGTTTTTGCGGATGGCCCCGAACAGGTAATCGCTGGTAACCGGCAGGCCGATGTCGTTGGCGACGAGGGTGCAGTTGCTGCCCTGGCAGCCGCCGGGCAGGAACGCGCTGCCCGTGGAAAAAATCTTGCCGCGGGCGACCAGTGATTTTGGCGTGTCGGGATCGTTGGCGGGGTCCGAGTCACCCGTGGCGCCACTGGCGAGGTTGGTGTCGGCCAGGTAGTTGGTGACGCCGCCCAGTGCGCTGGCGGTGGCCGGGTCGAGGTAGTTGGCGAGGTTGTAATTGCCCCCGCATTGGCTGACATCATCGGAGGGCGAGTTAATTCGGTCTTGACCTGGTAGCGGCGAACCGGGAGAGAAGATGATTGCGACAGGCCGTTCGTGGGCCGAGGAAAGGGCGCTGACCAGCGCGTTGGCGCCATTGGCAACAACGACATCCAACTGGCCGAGTGTGTCCCAGTTCATGGGTGGGAGTATCGGTGCCGGAGAATTACGCTGGATTCGGCTGTGCAGCGACGAAACAATCAGCCAGAGGCACTCGCCATGGCCGTCGCGCAGGGGTCCGGTGCCTAGCGTGCGCCAGGGAAAACGTCCGACGACGGTGGGGCCGATGCCGTTCGTGTCAAAGGTGAGGCCGGTGAAGGTGTTGGCATCGCAACCTTCTTGCGTGCAGGCGACATTTGTGTTGCGCGAACTGCCCAGATCGGGGAGCGGCAGATAGCCATACATTCGATTCGGCCGTCCCTGGCTGGCTTCCGCATCACGATATTGCAGAGCGTAGCCGGTCAGCGCCTCGCGTGCCTGCGCCAGTGCGGCGTTGGTCGCCTGTGCCCGTCGTGCCTCGATTGCCTCGGGCGAGAAACTGCCGACCAAATAGGTCAGTCCGCCCATCACCAGCAGCACAAGAAAGATCAGCAGCGCTGCCCCGCCCTGGGTTCGCTGCAGGCGCCGTCCCGCCATCGCCGACTTTTACCGTTGCGGGGCGGGGCGATGCACGCGGATTTCGCCGCCCGCCAGCCCGCCGGCGGTTTCGCGCGTGGCGCGGTTGATGGTTTCGCCGACGGCAAGCTGGGCCGGGGTTTCTTCGCCGGTGCTGAGCGTGGCGCGGCCGGGCTTGCCGGGGGCGGGGGCGACGGCGACGCCGGTGTCGCGGCTGGTTTCGGTTTGCGGCCGGTTGTTGACCCAGACCGTGGATTTGCCGGTTGAGCGCAGCACGACGCCGTCGAGGCGCATGGCGCCACCTTCCAGGCTGCGGGTTTCCTGGATGTTGAGTTGGCGCTGTCGTTCGAGGTTGACGCGCGACTCGGGGGTCATGAAGAGGCGGCCGAGGGGTGGCAATGGAGGATCGGCCGCCAATGCGGCCTGGGCGAAAAGTCCGCAGGCGGCAAAGGCAAGGATCAGGCGTACGCTGCTCATGGTTTCTCTTCCAGCGTGATCCAGTCGATTTCGCAGTGTGCCTTCAGGGTGGCGGTGGGGTGTTGCGGGTCCGTCATGCTCCGTTCGATCTTGCAGCTTTTTATGCTGACCAGTGCCTGCACCTGCGCCGACAGGTCTTTGATCAGGCCGAGCAGATCGTTTTCGTGCAGCAGGGGCAAGTCAAGTTTCATCGGGCTGACATGAAAAATGTAGCCGCCGGTAGTCGGCATTTTTTCGTCGAGCAGGCGTTGCGGGGAGATTTCGTAGTTGAGATCCAGCAGCCGGCGCGATTCCTTGATCTGGCGCAGGGTTTCGACCCACTCCAGGCGCTTTTCCGGTACGGTTCGGCCCTGCCGAACCAGTTCCTGGTAGGTGTTGATCTTGGCGCGGATCTTGCGCTCGTCGTCATGGACGCGGGCAAGTTTGGCGCGGGTTTCGGCCTGCCGGGCCAGGGCTTGTTTGTGGGCCGAGGCGGCCTGCCGGCCGAAATGGTCGGCGGCGGCCAGTACCGTGGCGGCCACCAGAAGGGCAAGCGCCAGCAGCGCGAGGCTCCAGCGCAGGGCAGCCAGATTGATGACGGAGCGCCGGTCGGGGCTATTCACGAGCGAGCCCCTGAAGTTTGCGCGTCAGCCGAAATGAAAACCTGGGTGCTTCCAGCGTGCGTTTGCCATCGCTGCTTTTGAGGGTCTGACCGGACTGGGTGTCCACCGGTTGCTGCAGCAGGGTTACCAGGGTATCGGGCGTCGCGCCGAGGTGTTTGGCAAAGTCGGCCACCCGGGCGAGCTGGCCACGCTGGTCGCCCGCCATCCGTGGCGGCAGACGGGCCTCGACGCGGGCCTGGGCATGGGGGCCCGAAGTACCCGTGGCACCCGTGGCCAGCGTCGCGGGGGGGGCGCCGTTGCCGCCTGTCTTGGGCGCGGCGGCGAGTTGCTCGACGATGCTCCACTCGATGCGTTCGATGGCGATGTCAGGGAAAGCGTCGAGCGACTGGCTGAGTTGTACCAAGAGCGGCGCGGGGCCGGGGGAGCGCTGCAGTACCGCTTCATAGCGATTGACCAGCGCGAGCAGATTTTCGGTGGAGAGCGGAATTTTCGGCAGCGCCAGCAGTGTCGTGTCGTAGCGCTGTTGGTCGATGCGGGTTTGCTGTTCGATCTGGCCGATGGCGTCCTGCGCCTGCAGCATGTCCAGCCCCTGTTTGCCCGCAAACAGCAAGGCGCCAGCCAGAATCAGGCCGCTGGCGGTTTTCAATGCGAGGCGCATCTGCCAGAGGCGATAAAACTGCCGTTCGACGGCGGGCGCAAACTGGTCGGCGGGCGGCTTTCTGGCCAGCAGGTGGCAGAACAACATTTCCGCGCGCGAATCGGGGAGTGGCGAACGCAGTCCGGCGCGCGCCGCTTCCTGCAGCAGATCGATGAAGTCGAACTGCAGTTCGGCCGTGTCGCGACAGCGCGCGCGCATCGCGGCGACCTGGGCCGGGTGCGCCAGGATGCGTATCGCCAGCGGCTGGCCGCGTTCGATGAGGCGCTGGCCGAGCAGGTAATGGTGCATCTTGGCCGCTTCCAGCAAGGTGGCGCCGGCCACTTCTTCGAGCGTGCCGGTGGCGAGCGTGGTCAGCCGCGAAAAACGCAGTTGGCCATCGACAAAAAAGGTTTGCCGCAAGCCGCCGCGCGTCAGGGTGACGATCAACAACTGCGGCGGCGCGGCCTTTGGCAACAGGCGGGCGAGGGTTTGCGCCACCGAATACACGCCCGCGAGCGCGACCCCGGCCGCATCAAGAATGGTCAGCCAGGGCTCGAAATGCTGCGGACGGGTCAGCGCCATCAACAGCAGGCGTTCGTCGCGGCGCCCTTCTTTCAGGCGTCCCAGCGAAATCGCCAGGGTGAGGGGGGTGCCGTAGAAGTACTGCGCCAGCTTGCGGCGGACGAGGGCGGCGCGGTCCTTGCCCGAACTCTTCGGGATGGTTTCGAGATTGAATCCTTCTTCGGCAACATCGGCGAGGAGCATGAACACGCCGTCGCGATGGCGCGCGAGGTATTCGCCAAAAGCCTCCAGACCCGCCGCGTCGGCGGCGAAGCTTTCTTCGGCCAGCAGCGCCTTGCCGCTGATCGGGTAGGCGGTCAGGTGGGTGGCATCGAGGAAGAGAACGTGGCGCGCGGGCATCAGCCATGCCTCCGCCGGGCCGCCCCAAGGAGGCTCAGTTGCCAAATGAGGCCCCCCTGTGGGGGGCAGCGAGCCGGTTTTGCGAGCGTGGGGGACCAGATAAACATCTCAGAACTTGAGCTTGGTGATGGTGTCGTAAATCGGGCCGAGCACCGAGAGCATGACCCAGCCGAGGATGAGGCCGACGACGATGGTCATGGCGGGCTCGATCAGCGCCTGCACGCGGGCGATCGACTCGCGCACGTCGCGGTTGTAGAAATAGCTGACGTTGGCGAGCGCCGTGTCGAGCGAGCCGGTATTTTCCCCGACCTTGAGCATGCGGATCACCAGCGGCGGGAACAGGCCGACGTTCTGGAAGGCGACCGTGACGTTCTGGCCTTCGCCGATCATCTCCTCGACGCGCTGCAGCCCTTCCTGGATGACGACGTTGCCGACAATGCCCTGGGTGGTGCGGATCGAATCGAGAATGGAAATGCCCGACGCATACATCATGGCGAACACGCCGGCGAAGCGCGACAGGATGATCTTGTTGAGAATCTCGCCGATCCAGGGCAGCCCGAGCAGGGCGGCGTCGTAGCGGTGGCGGGCGCGCGGGTTGGTTTTCACCGCGACCGCGATGGCGCTGGCGATGACGATCGGCAGGCCGATGGCGAGGTACCAGTAATTGACGAAGAAATTCGACGTGGCGATCAAGATCTGGGTGTGCAGCGGCAGTTCCTGACCCATGTTCTTGATGAAGCCGACCATCTTGGGGACGAGATAGAGCATCATGAACAGGGTGACGCCAAGCACTACCGTGCCCATGAAGGCCGGGTACATGACGAGCTTCTTGGTTTGCGCGGCCAACTCGTCCTGCCATTTGAGCGTTTCGCCGAGGTTCTTCAGCACTTCGGTAAGCTTGCCGGTTTCTTCGCCGGCCCGGATGAGGCTGATGAACACGCTGTCAAATACCTGGGGGTGTTCGTCCATCGCCTGGGACAGCGTCTTGCCGCCTTCGACGCTCTCGATCAGGCCGGCCAGCACTTCGCGGAAGCGGGGGTTGTCGAGGCTGTCGCGCAAATCGGTGAGACTTTCGATGATCGGCACGCCGGCGCTGGAGAGTTGTTCGAGGTGAAAGCAGAAGGTGATCAGCTCGCGGCGGTTGATCTGCATGCCGCCCCAGCGACCGGGCTTGACCGGGCCGCCGTTGATGAAATCCAGTTCCATGCGCTTCAGGCGCATTTCGAGGTCGACCGGATTGACCGCGTCCATGCGACCGAAAATCGTGCGGCCGCGGGCGTCCATTGCTTTGTAGGCGTAGAGCGCCACAGCTACATCCGCTCGGTCAAATCGACAACGCGAGCCACCTCTTCGAGCGAGGTCGCCCCCTCGATGACGCGGCGCATGCCATCTTCGGCCAGGGCGCGGAATCCCTTGGCGTTGGCGACGTTGCGGATCTCGCGGCTGGTGGCGCGGCGGACGATCAGTTCGTCGATATCGCCGTCGAGCCGCAAGATTTCCATGATGGCGAGGCGGCCCTTGTAGCCCTGGTAATCGCACAGCTCGCAACCCGAGGGCCGGTAGAAAATCGGCATCTGGCGAAACTGCTCGGTGCCGATCATGCGCAATTCTTCCTTGCCGGCCGGGTAGGGCTTGCGGCAGTGCGGGCAGAGCTTCCTGACCAGGCGCTGCGCGATGATGCCGATGATGTTGCCGGCCATGATGTCCGGCAGCACGCCGATGTCGAGCAGGCGGGGAATGGCGCCCAGCGCGGAATTGGTGTGCAGGGTGGAGAACACCTGATGACCGGTCATGGCGGCGCGGAACGCCATCTCGGCGGTGTCGGCGTCGCGGATTTCGCCGACGAGAATGACATCCGGGTCCTGGCGCATCATCGAGCGGATGCCGTTGGCGAAGTCGAGCTTGGTGGCTTCGGCCACCGAGGTCTGGCGGATCATCGCCATCGGATATTCGACCGGATCCTCCAGGGTCATGATGTTGATGCTCTCGTCGTTGATCTGGTTCAACATCGAGTAGAGCGTGGTGGTCTTGCCGCTGCCGGTGGGGCCGGTGACGAGGACGAGGCCTTCGGGGCGCGCCATCATGCGGCGCAATTGCTCCTGTTGCGCTTCGTCCAGGCCGATCTTGTCGAGCGGAACGATGCCCTTTTGCCGGTCGAGAATGCGCAGCACCAGGTTTTCGCCATGGATGGTCGGCTGGGCCGAGCAACGAAAATCGACCAGGCGCCCGCTGATGTTCATCGAGATGCGGCCGTCCTGCGGGGCGCGGGTTTCCGCGATGTTCATGCCGCTGATCACCTTGAGGCGGACCGCCATCGCCGCCCAGTAGGATTTATGCAGGGCGCGGATCTGCCGCAGGATGCCGTCGATGCGGTAGCGGATGCGCAAAAAGCTTGCCTCCGGCTCGAAGTGAATGTCGGAGGCGTCGCGCTTGACGGCATCGGTCAGCAAGGCATCGACCAGGCGCACCACCGGCTGGCTGTATTCGTCGGAAGTGACGGACAGGCTGTGAAAATCGATTTCACCGGTCTCGATTTCGTTGAGGATGCCGTCGATCGACAACTCGTGGCCGTAATGCTGGTCGATGCTGCGGGCAATTTCCGACTCGCCGGCCAGTACGGTGTCGACTTGCAGGTCGGGGGAGATCAATGCGCGCAACTGGTCGATCGCGACAATGTCGTTGGGATCGGCGATGGCGATGGTCAGACGCCGCTCTGCCGGCGCGTAATCAAGCGGCAGCAGGCGGTGGCGCTTGGCGAGGTCGCGCGGCACCAGGCGCAGGGCCTGCGGATCGACCGTGGCGCGGGCGAGGTCGATCGATTTATGCCCGAGCGATTCGCCGAGCGCATCGCGCAAGGTCGCCTCGGAAACGAAGCCCAGACTGACCAGCAACTTGCCGACCGGCTGGTTGCACTTCATCTGCTCCAGCAGCGCAATGCGCAACTGATCTTCGCTGATAACGCCCCGCGCGATCAGAATCTGGCCGATGGGCTGGCGATTGGTATGGGTGTTCATCACGGCAACGCGCGTCGGGTCAAGGTTGCTGGGGCGATTGGAGCGATTGGAGCGTTTTCAGCCGTACCGCAACCTGGGCCGGGTCAAAACCGGCCGGTTGCCGGGCCGCGGCAGCCAGCGCCTGATTGTAATGCTGGATGGCCAGACGGCCCTGCCGCAACTGGTCGAGGCTGACGGCCAGGTTGAACAGATAGTCGGGGTTGGCGGGGTCGGCGACATGGGCCTTGAAGTAGGCCTGTTGCGCGTCGCCCCACAGGGCGTTCCTGGCGTAAAGATTGCCGAGGGCAAAATTGAGGAAGGGCGAGTCGGGCTGCTCGGCCAGCAGGTTCTTGAGCCGACTCTCGGTCTGCTGGGGATCGCCGTGGCCTTTCAGGTTGGTGAGCCCGGAGAGCGCGAGCGCGTCCTTGGGGTTGGCTTCGAGCGCGCGCAGATAAAAATCGGCGGCCTGATTAGGCTGTTGCTGGCGCAAGGCGACGGCGGCCAGGCCATACAAGGCATCGGAATTTTTCGGGTCGGCTTCCAGCGTTCGCTGCCAGGCGGCCTGCGCCAGCGGGAGGTCGCCGCGATTGAAGGCCGCGAAGGCCTGCTCCAGCAGGGGATTGGTCTTTTGTGGCGCCGCAGTGACGCGGATCGGGTTTTGCGCAGGGGCTGGCTTCGTTATGGCGGGGGCGGCAGGTGCCGTAAAAGTCGGCGCTGGCGGGACGGCGTTAGCCGGCGCGCCGCCAACAATGGGGGAGGCGGGAGCCAGAGGCGCAACCTCGGCGGGGAGGGCAGGCGCAGCGACAGGCGGGAACTGTGTGGCAGTAACGGACAAAGGCGCCCCGGCCGCTCCGCTGGCAACGAGTCCGCCCTTGGGCTGCCCCATTTGATTCATCTGCCACCAGAAATAGCCGCCGATGCCCACCGTGGCGACCAGGGTGAGCAGACCGACCGCGATGGCAAAGTTGCGGCTGTCCTTG
>JAUSBB010000043.1 GCA_030652245.1 Rhodocyclaceae bacterium
CCGACCAGCGCCCGCTTGATCACGTCGACGTTCGCCTGCTTCCACCCCAGCGATTTCAGGGGCTGCGGTTCGATCGGCGTTTGCGTTCCGGTCTTCGTGTCGGTGATGTGCTTGACCAGATGCGGGCGAAACATCACGCCGTCATTGGCCACCGTGGCGATGGCCTGGGCCAGTTGGATTGGCGTGTAGGCGTTGTAGCCCTGACCGATGCCGACGGAAATGGTCTCGCCGGCATACCATTTCTGTTGCTCGGGCTTCTTGAAGCGCTTTTTCTTCCAGGCCGGCGAGGGCAGCACGCCTTCCGATTCGCCCTCGATGTCCACCCCGGTGCGCTGCCCCAGGCCGATGCTGCCCATGAAGGCGGCGATATTTTCGATGCCCATGTCATTGGCCAGATGGTAGTAATAGGTGTTGCAGGACTGGACGATGGACTTGTACATGTCGACCGTGCCGTGGCCGCCCTTCTTGTCGTCGCGGAAGGTGTGGTTGCCGAAATTGAAGAAGCCCGGGTCGAAGATCGTCTGCTCGGGCCGGCGGCGGCCGTTTTCCAGTGCCGCCAGCGCCATGAAGGGCTTGAAGGTCGAGCCGGGCGGATAGGCGCCGTTCAGCGCGCGGTTGACCATCGGCTTCTCGGGCGAGTTGTTGAGTTCCCCCCAGTCCGCCAGGCTGATCCCATCGACGAACTGGTTGGGGTCGTAGTTCGGCATCGACACCAGCGCCAGGATGCCGCCGGTTGTGGGTTCGATCGCCACCAGCGCGCCCCGGCGGTCGCCAAAGGCCTGTTCGACGATTTCCTGCAATTTGGCGTCGAGCGTCAGCGTCAGATTGTTGCCCGGAATGGGCGCGCTGCGCGCCAGCGTGCGCACCGGCCGGCCGCCGGCGTCGACCTCGACCTTCTCGAAGCCGGTGACACCGTGCAGATCGAACTCGTAATGCTGCTCCAGGCCGCTCTTGCCGAAGTGGTCGGTGCCGCGATAGTTGGCCTCGGCTTCCCGGTTTTCGATGCGCGCCTGGTCGCGCTCGGTGACCCGGCCGATGTAGCCGATTACATGCGAAGCAAAGGCGCCGCGCGGATACTCCCGGAACAGGCGGGCCTTGATATCCACGCCGGGGAAACGGAAGCGCCGCGCAATGAACTTCGCCACCTCGGCATCGGTCAGCCGGGTGCGGATCGGCAGCGACTCGAAGCGCTTGTTTTCCTCCATCAGTTTCTTGAAGCGTTTGCGATCCTTGGGTTGGATGTCGATGAACTCGGCCAGGCCGTCAATGGTGGTTTCCAGGTCGGGCACCTGGCTCGGCGTGATCTCCAGCGTATAAGCGGAATAATTGCGCGCCAGCACCTCGCCGTTCCGGTCGACGATCAGGCCGCGGATGGGAGTGATCGGCACCAGGGAGATGCGGTTGTCCTCGGCGCGCGTCTGATAGTAATCGTGCTGCACCACCTGCAACCAGACGAGCCGCCCGAACAGCAACGCAAAGCCGATCAGGACCAGGCCGCCGGCGAAGGCCACGCGACGGTTGAATTGCTCCAGATGTTCCTGCGGGTTCTTGAATTCCATCAGATTGGACGGTTTTCATCGTGTTCGATCGCTCGATACTGCGGCAACAGCAAGATGTAGTTGAGCGGATGCCAGAGTAGAACCGCGACGAAGCTGGACAGAAAATACAGCACACCCGGAAATTCCGCGCCGGTCACCAGGCGAATCAGCAGCATGATGAATTGCGTGCCCAGTAGCAGCGGCAAAACGTGCAGCGCCTGCTGGACGACCGGGAACCAGAGGATGCGCCGCGACAAGCCGCCGGCGGCGAAGGCGAGCAACACATAGGCGAGCGCATGCTGGCCCATGACGCTGGCGTTGGCGACGTCCATCGCGAGGCCGAAGAAAAAGGCCGCGCCCATGCCAACCTTGAGCGGTTGGTGGATGCACCAGAACACCAGGGTCAGCGCCACCCAGTCGGGAATGCCCGGCAGGCGGCCCAGGGGAATCAGGTTCAGGACCAGGGCCGCGCAAAGCGACAGATAGATGAACCAGCCGCGAGCCGGCAGCAGGATGCGCCGGGAAGAGTGGGTGGGTTGAATCATTTTGCGGTGCGTTTTCCTTTGCCCGGTTTTTTGACCGGTTCCTTGGGTTCTTCCGGCAACTCCGGCGCAATGCGGCGGCCGAGCACCAGTACCTGGCCGTGGCGTTCGACACCGGCCAGCGGCATGGCCTCGATACGCGCGAAGGAAAAGGAATTGTTGCGGTCGATGCTGATCACTTTGGCCACCGGCAAGCCGGGCAGGTAGATGCCGTCCAGTCCGGAGGTCACCAGCGTATCGTCCGGCTGCACGTCGGCATTGGCCGGCAGGAATTTCAATTCCATGGCGCCGCTGCCCGCGCCGGCCACCACGGCACGCAGACCGCTTCTGGCCACCTGCACGGGAATCAATTGGTTCTTGTCGGTCAGCAGGGTGACTTCGCTGGTCAGCGGGAAAGCGCGGGTGATCTGGCCGACCACGCCGAGATCGTCGATGACCGCCTGGCCGGTTTCCAGGCCATGCGTCAGGCCGCGATCGATGATGACGCGGCGGGCAAACGGGTCGCGCGCGGCGTAAAGAATTTCGGCGGCGCGGGCCGGCACGGCGAGCCGTTCCTGCATGGCGAGCAAGGCGCGCAGGCGGCGATTTTCGTCTTCCAGGTGCGCCTGGCGCAGCAGCAGGTTGGCCTGGGCCAGTTGGCGCTGGCGCAGCTCGACATTTTCCTGCTGCAGGCTGGCGAGGTTGGAAAAATAGTTGCCGGCTTCGCCCGCACCCTCGACCGGCAGCAACACGGCCTTTTGCAATGGCCACAGCACGGTCGCCACCGCCATGCGCGCCACTTCGAGCGTGCGGAAGCGCAAATCGGCCACCAGCAACAGCAGGGCCAGGGTGACGAAGAAGGCCAGCCGGGCAAGCGGTGCCGGGCCGCGCTTGAAGAAGGGCGGCGGCGTATGGCCAATATGACCCGTGGCGGACATCAAAGCGGTAATTTGCCCCCGATAAAATAAGGCCGCGGCGAAAAAAATACGCCACTACGCAGACTACCGGGAGAGGACCTATTCGTTGGCAAAAATACTGCCGAGTTTGTCCATCTTTTCTAGCGCGAGGCCGGAACCGCGCACCACGCAGGTGAGCGGCTCTTCGGCGACGATCACCGGCAGCCCGGTCTCTTCCATCAGCAGCCGGTCGATGTCGCGCAGCAGCGCGCCGCCGCCGGTGAGCACCATGCCTTTTTCGGCAATATCGGCGCCCAGCTCGGGCGGCGTGTGCTCCAGCGCGACCTTCACCGCGCCGACGATCTGGTTGAGCGGGTCGGACAAGGCTTCGAGAATCTCGTTGGAAGAGATGGTGAAGCTGCGCGGAATGCCCTCGGCCAGGTTGCGGCCCTTGACTTCCATTTCCTTGACCTCGGAGCCGGGAAAGGCCGAGCCGATGTTTTTCTTGATCGATTCCGCCGTGGTCTCGCCGATCAGCATGCCGTAGTTGCGACGGATGTAGTTGATGATGGCATCGTCGAACTTGTCGCCGCCGACGCGCACCGAGCCGGCGTACACCATGCCGCCCAGCGAAATCACGCCCACCTCGGTGGTGCCGCCGCCGATGTCGACGACCATCGAGCCGGTGGCATCCGACACCGGCAGGCCGGCGCCGATCGCGGCGGCCATCGGCTCCTCGATCAGGTAGACCTGCGATGCGCCGGCGCCCAGCGCCGATTCGCGAATGGCGCGGCGTTCGACCTGGGTCGAGCCGCAGGGCACGCAGATGATGATGCGCGGGCTGGGCGAGAGCAGGCGCGATTCATGCACTCTTTTGATGAACTGCTTCAACATCTGCTCGGTGACGGTGAAGTCGGCGATCACGCCATCTCGCATCGGGCGAATCGCGGTGTTATTGCCGGGCGTCTTGCCGAGCATCTGCTTGGCGGCGGCGCCGACGGCCTGGATGGTCTTCTTGGCGTTGGGCCCGCCTTCGGTGCGGATGGCAACCACGGAAGGCTCGTCCAGCACAATGCCCTTGCCGCGCACGTAGATCAGCGTGTTGGCGGTGCCGAGGTCAATGGCCAGGTCGTTGGAAAAATAGGAGCGGAAAAAGGAGAACATCGAAGGTCCTGAAAGCTGAAGAGGAAGACGGCGCGGCGCTGCCGTGAAAGGCTGCCTATGATACTCTAACGCGCTTCGCGCAATTAGCGCCCCCTACAGCCACTCCAGATAAATCATGTCCTTGAGCCTGGACGACGTCAGCCGCATCGCCCGCCTGGCGCGCATTGAAATTTCCCCCGCCGAAGCCACCCGCACCCGCGACCAGCTCAACGGGATTCTCGCCTTTGTCGAACAACTGCAGGCCGTCAATACCGATGGCATCGAACCGATGGCCCATGCGGTCGACGTGGTACAGCGGCTACGCCCCGATGCCATTACCGAGTCCGACCGCCGCGAGGCCTTCCAGGCCATCGCGCCCGAGACCGAAGCCGGTTTATATCTTGTGCCGAAGGTGATCGAATGATCAACTCGTCACTCAAGGAACTCGCCGCCGCGCTGGCGGCCAGGAAGATTTCCAGCGTCGAGCTGACGACGCTGTTTCTCGATCGCATCGAGAAGCTCAACCCGACGCTCAATGCTTTCGTCACGCTCGACCGCGCCAAGGCGCTCGCCAGCGCACGCGTCGCAGACACGAAAGTCGGCGCTGGCGGGACGGCACTGACCGGTATTCCTCTTGCCCACAAGGACATCTTCTGCACGGCCGGCTGGCGCACCGCCTGCGGCTCGAAGATGCTCGCCAACTTCGTCTCGCCCTACGATGCCCACGTCGTCGAGCGCTTCAACAACGCCGGCATGGTGCTGCTCGGCAAATGCAACATGGACGAGTTCGCCATGGGCTCCTCCAACGAGACCTCCCATTTTGGCCCGGTGAAAAATCCCTGGGACATCACCTGCGTGCCCGGCGGCTCCTCGGGCGGCTCGGCGGCGGCGGTGGCGGCGCGCCTCGCACCGGCGGCCACGGGCACCGACACGGGCGGATCGATCCGCCAGCCGGCGGCTCTGTGCGGCCTGACCGGCCTTAAACCCACCTACGGCGTGGTGTCGCGTTACGGCATGATCGCTTTTGCCTCGTCGCTCGACCAGGCGGGGCCGATGGCGAAATCCGCCGAGGACTGCGCGTTGCTGCTCTCCGCCATGGCGGGTTTCGATCCGCGCGACTCCACCTCGCTGGAGCGCCCGGCCGAGGACTACAGCCGCGACCTCGAAAAACCCTTGGCCGGCCTGAAGATCGGCCTGCCGCGCGAGTTCTTCGGCGCGGGCATGGACGACGCGGTGCGCGCCGCCGTCGAGGCCGCGCTCGCCGAATACCGCAAGCTCGGCGCAACCACCGTCGAAGTCGGCCTGCCGAACTCCAACCTGTCGGTGCCGGCCTACTACGTCATCGCGCCGGCCGAGGCCAGTTCCAACCTGTCGCGCTTTGACGGCGTGCGCTACGGCCATCGCGCCGCCGACTACGGCGATCTCAACGACATGTACGCGAAGAGCCGCGCGCAGGGCTTCGGCGACGAGGTGAAGCGCCGCATTCTGATCGGCACCTATGTGCTGTCGCACGGCTATTACGACGCTTATTACCTCAAGGCGCAGAAGATCCGCCGTCTCATCGCCGCCGACTTTGCCGCCGCCTTCAAGGATTGCGACGTCATCATGGGGCCGACGACGCCCTCGCCTGCGTTCAAGTTTGGCGCCAAGGCGGCCGACCCGGTGCAGATGTATCTGTCGGACATCTACACCATCGCCGTGAACCTCGCCGGCCTGCCCGGCATGTCGATTCCCTGCGGCTTCGATAACGGCTTGCCGGTCGGTTTGCAACTCATCGCCCCGTGGTTTGGCGAGGCGCGCATGCTGGGCGTCGCCCATCAATACCAGCAGGTTAGCGACTGGCATCGCCGCCTGCCCGCTGGTTTGGAAATCTGATGAAAGCGCTGGTCGGCGCGAGCGTGGTTGTGTCGGCCCTGCTGGTCGGCTGCGCCACCACGCCACCGCCGGTTGCGCCGCCCGTGCCAGAGCCTTCCCCGCCGATGCGGCCCGCGGCGACCGCGCCGCCGGTGACGCCGCAGCCGCCCGCGCTGAAAAAGGAAACGCTCGCACTGCTGGCCAAGCGCAAGCTCACGCCGATCACGGGACAGGCCTTGAATGCCCGCGCCAGTTGCAGCTTCCGCGACGAAACCGGCTATCGCGGCCAGCTCGAACTCACCGTCAGGAACGCGACGGTCGAGCAACTGGATGCCCGCGTCGATGTGCCGAACCGGGGGAGTTGCCAGTTTCGCCTCGCGGATTTTCGCCAGACCGATACCCTGCCCATCGTGGTGCTGGCATCACAGCAAAGCGCCTGCAAGGTCAGTCTCTGGGAACAGGGCAGCCAGATCACGGTCGCCTTTCGTGACTGCCGCGCCGAATGCGGCGGAAACTCCGCCGATTATCTCTGGCCCATTCTGGTCGACAACCAGAAGGGCAGCTGTTCGTAAAGGATTTACGCATGACGTGGGAAGTGGTGATTGGGTTGGAAACCCATGCGCAGCTGAAAACAAAATCCAAGATTTTTTCGGGTGCGGCGACGGCCTTCGGCGCCGAGCCGAACCGTCAGGCCTGCGCGGTGGATATTGCCCTGCCCGGCGTGCTGCCGGTCTTGAACCGCGAGGCGGTCGTCTGCGCCATCAAATTCGGTCTGGCCGTCGGCGCGAAAATTGCGGAACGCTCGATCTTCGCGCGCAAGAACTACTTCTACCCGGATCTGCCCAAGGGTTACCAGATCAGCCAGTTCGAAATCCCGGTGGTGTTGGGTGGCGGGCTGGCCATCCGGGTGGGTGAGGCTGAAAAATTCGTCCACCTGACCCGCGCCCACCTCGAAGAGGACGCCGGCAAATCATTGCACGAGGACTTCCACGGCAAGACCGGCATCGACTTGAACCGCGCCGGCACGCCGCTGCTGGAGATCGTCACCGAGCCCGACATGTGCTCCAGCGCCGAGGCCGTCGCCTACGCCAAGGCGCTGCACAGCCTTGTTACCTGGATCGGCATCTGCGACGGCAACATGCAGGAAGGCAGCTTCCGCTGCGACGCCAACGTTTCGGTGCGCAAACCGGGCGACCCCCTGGGCACGCGCCGCGAGATCAAGAACCTCAACTCCTTCCGCTTCCTGCAGCAGGCGATCGATTACGAAATCCAGTGGCAGATCAACGA
>JAUSBB010000047.1 GCA_030652245.1 Rhodocyclaceae bacterium
AATGTAGAGCCAGTAGCCCTGGTAGTCGTATTCCGGCTTGAGGATGCAGAACGGGCAATGGTGATGCGGATGTTCGTAGATGTAGAGCGAGACGAAAGAAATGATGCCGGCGATGGCGGCAACGAATGCGGTGGCGGCGGCCAGCGCGACGAGATATCCCCCGCGCCGCGTCAAGGCATGGAGGCCCGCCATCATCACCGCCGCGGCGAGCGCGGCATAGAAGGCGACCAGGGCCGGCTCCGGCGGCAGGGCGGCGAGGTTGCCGGAAAGCGTCTGGTCGCCCGCCGAGAACAGGCTGCCGCAGCAGGAGGTGATGACATCGGCCTTGAGGCCGAGAAAATATAAGAGCTGGAGGAGGAAATTCGCCGCCAGCACCGGCACCAGCGCCAGCAACAGACCATACTTGATCCGCACCAGAGGATAGTCCGGGGCGCGGGTGTCGACGTGATTGATGACCAGCCAGATGGCGGCCAGGAAAAAGACGGCGATCTGGGCGAACAGGGCCGGGAAGCCATAGGGGTTGATGTTCAGGGTGCCGACGGCGCACATGGCGCCGACGAACAGCGCCGCCATGCGGTCGGCGTTGAAGATGAACAGCAGCAGGGCGACGCCCTGGATGGCGAGCACGAAAGTCAGCAGTGTCGAGAAGAGATAGGTGCGGCGCTCCAGTTGCAGTTGTCGTTCGGAGCCGCTACGGATGTTCCAGTGGCGGATGATCTGCACGGCAAAGGGCACGGCAGCCAGCAGCATGGCCAGCCCCAGGCCGGCAGCCAGCAGCAGGGCGATGATGGTGGGTTGGAAGATCACGGGTAAAAGTCGGCGCTGGCGAGTGGTTCGGACGTCCCGCCGACGCGCCAAAAGTCGGCGCTGGCGGGACGGCGCTAATTGTCGTCTACGATGCGGCCGTCGCGCATATTGATGACGCGATGGACGGCAGCCGACTGGATGACCAGCGGATCGTGGCTGCTCAGGATGACGGTCCGGCCCTCGCCGGCGAAGCTTTCGAGGATGGCGAGAAACTCCCTGGCGAGCGTCGTATCAAGGTTGGCGGTCGGCTCGTCGGCGATCAATACTTCCGGGTCGTTGATCAGCGCCCGGGCGATGGCGACGCGCTGCTGCTCGCCGCCGGAGAGCCATTCGACGCGCGCCGTGCGCCGGTGGGCGAGGCGCAGCCGATCGAGGAGCATGGCGGCCCTGGCGCGCACCACCTGTTGCGGCAGGCCGCTGGGCGCGGCGGGCAGCATGACGTTTTCCTCGGCCGACAAGCCCCGGATCAGGTTGAACTGCTGGAAGACGAAGCCGAAGCTGCGGCGGCGCAACTGCGTCAGGAAGCGCTCGGGCAGGCCGGAGATGTCCTCGCCCTTGAAGCGCGCGCGCCCGCTGGTCGGCCGCGCCAGGCAGCCGATCAGCGTCAGCAGCGTGGTCTTGCCCGAGCCGCTGGGGCCGCAAAGGGCGGTGACCCGGTGCGCCTCGATGTTGAGATTGATGCCATCCAGCGCCCAGAACTCGTTGTGTTTGCCCTGGTTGAACGCCTTGCGCACTTCGATCAGTTCGATCATGAGCGCATGACCGCATCGGGGTCGGTGGTTGCCGCGCGCCAGATGGGCACCAGCACCGCCGCCGTGTAGGGGACGACCGTGAAAAAGAACAGCGTCGCCACGGCCAAGCCGTCGATCTCGGGGGCGAGTTGAAAGCGCGGGTAGAGCACGGCCCAACCCTTGAGCACCGGTTCGAACAGCACGCCGCCGGCGCGGAACACATGCAGATAGGCGGCGACATAGCCGACGAGGAAGGCGGTCAGTGAGATCAGCACGCCCTCCCAGATCTTCATGCGGATGACGTCGCCGGTCTCCCAGCCGATGGCCTTGAGGATGCCGATCTCGCGTTTCTCCTCGGCGGAAAGACCCGCCGCCTTGTCCCAGGCAAGGATGACGAAGGCCAGGATTGCGCCGGAAAGTATCGCCAGGACGATGCCCTCGCGCCAGGAGAAGATCGATGCATAGGTGCGCAGCATTTCCTCGCGCAGGATCGGGCGGGAATCGGGCAGCGCGTCAGCCAGCTTGGCGGCGATGTTCCGCACCTCCTGCGGATTGGCCACCGCGAGGGCGATATCGGTGTAGTGCCCGGCCGGGAACGCAAAGAAAGCCCGGAAGTCATCCTCGTGCATCAGCACCAGGTCGGCGCTGACCAGCTCGGAGTCGTGGGGCAGGATGTCGGCGACGACAAAGGAATACAGCTTGCCCGAGTAGGCGCGGAAGGAGATGCCGGTCTCCTGCGCCAGCCCGCGCACGCGCTCGAGCGCGGCGCCGATCACGATGGTGCCGCGCTCGATGCCGCCGGCGCTGGGCGCCATGAAGGTGTAGTTGGCCTTGATCACGGGATCGTAGTAGTAACCCCAGAGCCGTCCTTCCATCTTCTGCACGCCCCGGATGCGTCCGATCTTTTCCAGGTATCCCGGTGGAATCAGGTCGTGGCGACCCGCCACCATGCGCTGCAGGACGATCTCCGGCGCATCGGCGAGCACCCGCGTGGCCTCGTGGCGCAGCGCATGGGAAAACAGCGCCACCGAGGCCAGCACGAACACCAGCAGCGTATAGACGGCCAGCAGTCCGAGGTTGCGTGCCTTGCGCCGCGCCAGTGAAGCCAGCGTGAAGTCAATCAGCGCGCGCTGTTGTTCTATCCAGATATTCATGGCGGGCAATGTGGCGGGGCGGGGCGATCAGGCTGCCGGTGGGAAAATGTTCGAGTGCCAGAGGGTGATCCTGGAGCGCCGCATGCCGGTCGGCCTGGGACGGGTGGCGCGTATAACGCGCCTCGGTGAACAGCGCGATATCGGTCAGCCCCAGGCGTTTTGCCAGCACGTGGTTGGCTTCGATCCGCACGGCGTGCCGTTCCCGCAATAGCGCCGCGTCGACGCAGGTCATGGCGAAGCCAACTACCGCCAGGGCGAGGAAGGGCAAGACAAGGCGGCGCATCTCAGTGCTTCATCTTGCTGTGATCCATGCCGCCCATGTCACCCTTCGGCGGCACGTCCGCCGTCGGCTTTTTCACCGGCGCTTCGATGGTCTTGCTGCTGCCGTCGGCAAAGCCAAGCGTGATGGCGACCTGGTCACCCTCCCTGAGCGACACCTTCATGTCGATCAACATGACGTGGTAGCTGCCGGGTTTGAGCAGTACCTCGCCCTTGGCCGGCACGACGATTTCCTTCACCTGGCGCATCCGCATCACGCCACCATCGTTGATGTGGTTGTGCAACTCGGTGATGCGGGCGGCCGTGGCGGCTGCGCTGACCACCGGGATGGCCTTGTCGCCGGTGTTACGGAGTGTCATGAAGGCGCCGGTTGCCCTGGCGCCGGGAGGCGCCAGGCGGACACGGGGGTCGACCACGCTGATCTGGTCGGCCATGCCGGCGGCAGCGGCTGGGGTGGCAAGACTCGTCAGGACAAGGGCGGCGAGCGGGAGAAGGATTTTCATATTGAACTCCGTTCAGTTTGCGGGTGGGTTTGTGAATTTCGCTGACCAGTCGTCTTGCTCAAGGTACGCTGCGAGCGCGTTGATCGCCGAGGGTGATAAAGGCTTCAAGTGTAGCGGAGGCGCCGTTCCCATGCTGGCGGCGCGCTGGCTAGCGCCGTCCCCGTGGTGGCGGCGAGCCGGCTAGCGCCGTCCCGCCAGCGCCGACTTTCCGTGATAATCCCCAAGTCGTTCACCACGGAGCCAACCACCATGCGCCAATTTCTCCTGCTCTTCTTCTTCGCCGCCCTTGCCGGAACAGTCGGCGCCGGCGACACGCCCGTTTCACCCATTGCGCCGAAAGTGGCCGACCCGGCCGCCATCGCGGCGGCGGTGCGGGAGCTCGGCGGCATCAATGGCATTGCGCTGGCCTGTGGCCAGAAGGAGGTGGTGGCCCGCGCCAAGACGTTGATGATCATGCGCGTGCCGAAAACGCGCGAATATGGCGAGATCTTCGAGAAGGCGACCAACGACGGTTTCCTGGCCCAGTCGGCGGGCAAGGCATCCTGCCCCAGCCGCGCCACCCTCTCGGCGCGGCTGGAAACCGCGGCACGGCCGCTGCCGGCCGCGCCCAGTCACCAGGCGATCAGCGAAACCGCCGCGCCAGCGGTCGGCATCAATCCGCGTTACCTGCTGCAGGACACCCATGGCCGCGCCTTCATGGACAGCGACTTTCGCGGCCGCTTCCAGCTGATTACCTTTGGCTACACCTTCTGTCCCGACATCTGTCCGACCACGCTGATCGAGATGGCCGAGGTGCTCAAGCTGCTGGGCGCCGACGCGGCGCGACTCCAGCCCATTTTCGTCTCGGTCGATCCCGAGCGCGATACGCTCGATGTGCTGCGGAGCTATACCGGCTTCTTCGATCCGCGCATCCTCGGCGCCACCGCCGCGCCGGAACTGGTGCGCCGCGCCGCCGATAACTTCAAGGTGCGCTACGAAAAGGTCCAGGAGCCCGGCGCCGCGCCCATGCAGTACGCGGTCGACCACTCGGCCGGCATGTACCTGCTCGGCCCCGGCGGGGAATTCATCACCAAGTTTGGCTACGCCACGCCGGTCGCCGACGTGGCGACGCGCATCCGCGCGCAC
>JAUSBB010000052.1 GCA_030652245.1 Rhodocyclaceae bacterium
CCCCATTGCCAGACCACCTTTCGCGTGGCGCCCGAGCAGTTGAAGGCGCGCCTGGGGCAGGTCCGTTGCGGCACCTGTCGCGGGGTGTTCAATGCAATCGACAGCCTGGCCGATGAGGTGCCGGTGGTGATCGGGCCAGTCGCTCTCCCCTCTCCCCTTGCGGGAGAGGGGCCGGGGGAGAGGGGAGGGGAGGGTGAAGCGTTTATTTACCGCCGACATTACCCCTCTCCCCAACCCCTCTCCCGCAAGGGGAGAGGGGCTTTTAGCGCGATGCCTGTTACTTCCGGTCACCCCAGCCCGCCGCCCCCGTCAGAGCCAGCCGGCGAAGACGTCGAAGACGTCGAAAATCAGCCCTCGCCGGATTTGCCAATGGGCGGCGAAGCAACCGCAGCGGCTGCCGAGACCCCGGTCACCGTCGTCGCCAATGCGGCGGAGACGCCCGTCCCCGCCACATGGGAACCGATGGGTGAAATTGGCAAACCGCCGCCATCCCGCCGCTGGCCGTGGCTCACCGGTCTGCTGATTCTGCTGGTGCTGGCTGCCGGCCAACTGCTTTACATTTTTCGCGTCGAACTGGCGGTGCTGGCGCCCGAGCTGCGTCCGGCGCTGCTGGCCGCCTGCGAACAGCTCGGCTGCACGCTGCCGCGCCCGCAAAAAGCCGAACTGATCGGCATCGAAAGCTCCGACCTCGCGCCGGCAGGCGCAACGGGAGCAGCGGACGCGGGGCGTCTGCTCCTCACCGCCACCCTGAAAAACCGCGCACCGTTCGACCAGGAATATCCGCACCTCGAACTGACACTGACCGACACCCAGGACACCGCCCTGCTGAGGAAGGTGCTGGCGCCCGCCGAGTATCTTCCCGCCGACCACGACGCCACCACCGGCTTCGCCGCCAACGCCGAGGCCGCCGTCCGGCTGACGCTCGAAATAACCGGCCTGCCCGCCGTCGGCTACCGCCTCTATCTCTTTTATCCCTGACCCCACCCTATTCGCCATGCACACGCTTATCTGCGGCTCGCTCGCCTACGACACCATCATGGTGTTCAAGGATCGCTTCAAGAACCACATCCTGCCGGAACAGATCCATATCCTCAACGTCGCCTTCCTGGTGCCCGACATGCGGCGCGAGTACGGCGGCTGCGCCGGAAACATTGCCTACAACCTGCGCCTGCTGGGCGGCGCGCCGCTCATCATGGCGGCGGTTGGCGACGACAGCGCGCCATATCTGGCGCGGCTAAAACAACTCGGATTGTCGGCGCGGCACGTGCGCGCGGTACCCGACAGCTTCACCGCGCAGGCCTTCATCACCACCGATCTGGACGACAACCAGATCACCGCCTTTCACCCGGGCGCGATGAATTTTTCGCACGAGAACCGCATCGCCGATGCCAGCGACGTCACGCTGGGCATCGTCTCCCCCGACGGCCGCGACGGCATGCTGCAGCACGCGCGCGAATTTCACGCGGCGGGCATTCCGTTCGTATTCGATCCAGGCCAGGGCCTGCCGATGTTCGACGGCGTGGAACTGCTGGATTTCATCCGCCTCGCCGATGTCTGCACCGTCAATGACTACGAGGCGAAACTGCTCACGGAGCGCACCGGCAAAAGCCTCGAAGCGCTCGCCGGCTCATTGCGCGCGCTGGTGGTGACACTCGGCGGCAACGGTTCGCAAATTTATGCGGGCGGCGCGCGCATCGACATCCCGGCGGTTGCCCCGGAACAACTGGTCGACCCGACCGGCTGCGGCGACGCCTATCGCGCCGGCCTGCTGTATGGGATGGCGCGCGGCTGGGACTGGCAAAAAACCGGCCGCCTCGCCACGCTGATGGGCAGCATAAAAATCGCCCGGCGCGGCGGGCAGAACCACAAACCCTCGCGCGCCGAGATTGCCGCGCGATTCTCCGCGGCGTTTGGTGAGAACCTCGACTGAGGTTTTAGGCTTGCTCTTCCGCGGCGGCGATCTCGGCGCGCACCTTGTCCATGTCGAGCGCGCGAATCTGCTCGATCAACTGGTCCAGGGCGGACGCCGGCAACGATCCCGCCTCGGCGTAGAGAATGACCTGCTCGCGAAACACCATCAGCATCGGGATCGAGCGGACGTTGAAGCCGTTGGCCATCTCGCGCTCTTCCTCGGTGTTCACCTTGGCGAAGGCGATATCGGGATATTTTTCGGACGCCGCCTCGAAGGTCGGTGCAAAAGCGCGGCACGGCGCGCACCACGCCGCCCAGAAATCGACAATCACGATGTCGTGGCTGGAGATGGTTTCCTTGAAGTTCTCGGCGGTAAGGGTGATGGTGGCCATGCAGCGCTCCGTGTTGGGAAATAATCCGCGTATTCTAAGCCAGCCAGCCCGGCAAATATGTCATCAGCCCTGACTGACGCCTGCGGACGCTTCGCGCCCTCGCCCACCGGAGCGCTCCATTTTGGCTCACTGGTTGCCGCGCTCGGTTCCTGTCTCGAAGCCCGCGCTCGCGGCGGACGCTGGCTGCTGCGCATGGAAGACGTCGATCGGCCGCGCTGCCGCCCCGGCGCCGCCGCCAGGCTCCTCACCACGCTGGAAGCCTGCGGCTTTGAGTGGGACGGCGAGGTCATGCTGCAAAGCACCCGTACCGCGCGCTATCGCGAGGTTTTCGAACAATTGCAGGCGGCGGGAGCGGTTTATCCCTGCGCCTGCACCCGCGGCGAATTGGCCGGCGCTCCCAATGCCACGCCGGGCATCGACGGCGCGCCGGTTTATCCCGGCACCTGCCGCAGCGGCCTGCCGCCGGGCAAGGCGGCGCGGGCCTGGCGCTTGCGACTCACGGGGGACATCGAATTTGACGATGCCGTGCAGGGGCCACAGCGACAGAATCTGCCGCGCGACGTCGGCGACTGCGTGCTGCTGCGCGCCGATGGCCTGTTCGCCTACCAGCTCGCCGTGGTGGTCGATGACGCCGATCAGGGCGTCGACCATGTGGTGCGGGGCGCCGATCTGCTGCACTCGACACCGCGCCAGATCTATCTGCAACGCCTGCTCGGCCTGCCCACGCCGGCCTATGCCCACCTGCCGGTGGCCGTCGATACCGCCGGCAACAAGCTGTCGAAGCAGACGCGCGCCGCACCCGTCGATGCGGCGCATCCCGCCCCCGCGCTGTTTGCCGCGCTCAGCTTTCTCGGCCAACAGCCGCCGGCAGAACTACGCCGTCGCGCCCACGCCGACTTTTGGGCCTGGGCGCGCGCGCACTGGAAACTGGAGAATGTGCCACACGTTCTCACGCTGCCCGCTCATCACTTTTACCTGGAAGAAAACC
Source organism: Rhodocyclaceae bacterium (assembly GCA_030652245.1). Classification (GTDB taxonomy): domain Bacteria; phylum Pseudomonadota; class Gammaproteobacteria; order Burkholderiales; family Rhodocyclaceae; genus Sulfuricystis. The sequence goes on from JAUSBB010000052.1 coordinate 3,292, forward strand.
CATGATCGTCACGGACAACACCGGTCTCGCCCGGATACTCGAAACCCACCGCGTCATCGCCATGGTCGGCCTGTCGGCGCGCGCCGACCGCCCCAGCAACAGCGTCGCGCGCTACCTGATGGCGCGCGGCTTCACGGTGATTCCGGTCAACCCGGCCGCCAGCGAAATCCTCGGCCAGCGCTGCTACGCCAGCCTGCACGACATCCCCGCCAAGATCGACATGGTGGATGTGTTCCGCAAGGCCGACGACGTCCCGCCCATTGCCGACGCCGCGATCGCCATCGGCGCGCAATCGCTCTGGCTGCAACTCGGCATCATCAACGAAGCCGCCGCGGCAAAAGCCGCCGCCGCCGGCCTCGACGTTGTGATGGATCGCTGCCCGAAAATCGAATACGCGCGACTGTTCGGTTGAACTATTCTCGGTAATCCCTGCCGCCATAGCGGGTGATGCCCAGCAGCAGGCGCACCAGACCGTAGGCTGCCCAGCGCAAGACACGCGCCGGCAGGGAGCGGCGCTTGAGGTCGTCCAGAGCGATTTCTGTGGTGCCATTGTCGAGTGCGCGTTGCAAGCTGGTGCGCAGTTGCGTGGCGAACCCGGCATCGCGCACCGCCACATTGGCCTCGCGCGCCAGCAACAGGCTAAAGGGGTCGATGTTCGATGAGCCCACCGTCGCCCAGCAGCCATCCACCACCGCCACCTTGGCGTGCAGGAAGCCGGCGTGGTATTCGAAGATGCGCACGCCGCCGGCCAGCAGGTTGCCATACAGCGCCTGCGTGGCGTAATGCTGCAGCGCGTACTCCACCCGCCCTTGCAGGACAATCGTCACGGCAACGCCGCGCGCCGCCGCGTCCAGCAGGGCATGCCGAAAGCGCCGGCCGGGCAGAAAATAGGCGGTGGCCAGCAACACTTCCGCGCGCGCGCCGGCGATGGCGGCCAGATAGGCTTCCTCGATATCGCGCCGATGCCGCAGGTTGTCGCGCACCAGAAATGCCGCTGCCATCGTCCCGGCCGGTGCCTCCCCCGCCGCTGGCGTGACCGGCGGGCTGGGCGGTCGACGCCGCAGCTTCGCCCAGCCCATCAGCCGCCACAGATGCCGCATGCTGGCATGGATGACGCCCACCAGCGGCCCGCTGACCTCAATTGCATAGTCGAAGCGCGACCCGCGGAGGATGGCATCGTCATCGTCGATGATGTTGATGCCGCCAACAAAAGCGCTGCGGCCGTCGATCACGGCGAGCTTGCGGTGCAGGCGGCGCAGGCGGTGGCGGCGCAGCTTGAGGCGCGCCACCTCGGCGCGATAGACCTCCACCTCGGCGCCGCTGGCGACCAGCTCAAGGCCCAGTCCCTGCTGAAAGTCGCGCGCACCAAAACCATCCACCAGCACCCGCACAGTCACGCCACGCCGGGCGGCGGCGGCCAGCGCCGCGACGATGCGACGGCCGGTGGCGTCGTCAGCGAAGATGTAGGTTTCGAGCGCGATCTCGCGGGTGGCGGATTCGATGGCGGCAAGCAGCGCCGGAAAAAACTGCGCGCCGTTTTCCAGCAGCAGCACGCGATTGCCCGGTAGAAATTCCGGGCTCATAAACCTTCAGACGCGCCAGCAGGCGCGAAAGAAAACCGCGCCGACACCGCGGCATGGTCGGAGATTTTCGACCACGGCAAGCCGTGATGCACGACGTTCGCTTCGACGTTCAGTCCGCGCGAATAGATCCGGTCGAGGCGAAACATGGGCAGCGCCGCCGGAAAGCTGCGGAGCGGCCGTTTGCTGGTGCCGGCGGACACCTCGGCCAGGCCGAGGCGCGCCGCCAGCAGGGTCTGGGCGCGGTTGCGCCAGTCGTTGAAATCGCCGGCAATCAACAAGGGCGCGTCATGCGGCACGCTGGCCTCGATATGCGTCGCCAGCACGTCCATCTGGTGGCGGCGCGAGCGGCCGAACAAGGACAGATGCGCGCAGACGCAGTGCAGCGGCGCCGCCAACCCCGGCACGGCGACGGTGCAGTGCAGGATGCCGCGCTTCTCGAAACGCAGGCGCGTCACATCCTGGTTGAACACGTTGGCGATGGGAAAGCGCGCGAGGATCGCATTGCCGTGATGACCGTGGTCATACACCATGTTGCGGCCATAGGCATGGCTGTCCCAGACTCCCTCGGCAAGAAACTCGTGCTGCGGCTCGGCCGGCCAGTCCGCGTGCTGCTCGGCGTGCAACAGGTGCTCGCCCTGCACCTCTTGCAAAAACACGATGTCGGCGTCGAGCGCGCGCAGCCGCTCGCGCAGCTCATGCACCATCATGCGGCGATTGAACTGCGAGAATCCTTTATGGATATTCCAGGTGGCGATGGACAGCATGGCGATGGTCGAACCGATGCGGGCAGTGCAATCCCTGCCCCGTCAGTCGCAAGTGTAGAACATTCGCGACGCCGTCCCGCCAGCGCCGACTTTTACTCCCGAGAGCGGAATGGCGCGACGTAGCACCGTTGTGCTACAGTATGGCCGCATTTCAATCCCTGGAGACAGCCATGTCCACGACAACCATTCGCCTGCCCGAAGACTTGAAAGCCCGCGTCGCGGCGGCGGCGCGGCGGTCTGACACCACCGCGCATGCATTTATTCTCGAGGCGATTGCGGAAAAGGCGGCGCGGGAGGATTTGCGCGCCGATTTCGACGCGGTCGCGGAAGATCGCCATGCCGGGATCGTTGCCACCGGAAAGACGATTCCGTGGCGGGAAATGCGCGGCTACCTGGAAGCGCGTCTTGCCGGCAAAGCAGCAAAGCGCCCGGTAGCGCGCAAATTGTCGCGCTGAAATGTCGAGTATCGAATTGGCGGCGGAGGTCGGGGACGATTTTGATCGCATCCTCGATCACCTGGCGAAATATCAAGTTGAGAATCCCGGGCTGCGGATTCGGGAGATCATCGCGGCGCTTGATGTTCTGGAGCACAACCCCCTGATTGGCCGGCCCGTCAATAACGACAAGCGGGAACTGGTGATCGGGCGTCGCGCGCACGGCTATGTGGCCTTGTACCGTTACGTTGCCAAAATCGACACTGTGTTTGTGCTTGCCGTGAAGAGCCAGCGCGAAGCCGGCTATGCGGAGCATGGCGACCAACGCCCATGAAGAACGCTTCGCCCGCCTGGGACAAGCGTCGCCCATGCGAGGCCAACTGGAGGAACTGAAATCATGCTGAAACTGTTCATCGCCAACAAGAACTACTCGTCCTGGTCGCTGCGGCCGTGGGTGCTGATGCGCCAACTCGGAATTCCCTTCGAGGAAAAGCTGGTGCCATTCGGCGGCAAGGCCGCGCCGGATCTGTTTCGCGCCTTCTCGCCGACGGGCAAGGTACCCTGCCTCGTCGATGGCACCACCGTGGTGTGGGATTCGCTGGCCATTACCGAGTATCTGGCGGAGCACACGCCGCAGGTCTGGCCCGCGGATGCGCTGGCGCGCGCGTGGGCACGCTGCGCGGCGGCCGAAATGCATTCGGGGTTCAACGCCCTGCGCGAATGCTGCACCATGAACTGCGGGGTGCGGGTGCGGCTCAATGCCCATTCCGCGGGTTTGCAAGGCGACATTGCGCGGCTGGATGAGTTGTGGAACGAAGGCCTGGCCCGCTTTGGCGGCCCCTTTCTGGCCGGGCCGTCATTCACGGCCGTGGATGCCTTTTTTGCGCCGGTGGCTTTCCGGGTCCAGACCTACGGGCTGACGCTGTCACCCGCGTCGCGGCAATATGTCGAACGCTTGCTGGCGCTCGCGCCAATGCAGGAATGGTATGCCGCCGCGCTCCGCGAACCCTGGCGCGAGGAAGATCACGAGGACGAGCTCAAACAGGTCGGCGTCGTGCTGGAGGATCGGCGCGCCGCGCTGGCGCCGCATTGACCGGCACACGCTCAGCCTGCGGCGGCCACACGCCTTTCTCCGCCATGCGGGCGCCTTCGAACACCAGCCAGCTCTGCCGGCCGTAGTGCGGCAGGCCGCGTTCCAGCGCCTTGAGCGCGGCGGCATCGCGCGCCGCGATCACGACATAGGGGCGGCCCGCTGGGTCGCGTCCTGCCCAGACCTGTGCAGTGCCGCCGCTGCCACGGTTGGACGCAGGCCTGGCCGGCAGTCCCAGCCGCGCCAGCCAGGCATCGATCGACGGGTCGAGGCCGACGAGCAGCACCGCGCCGGCCGCGGGCCATTCCGCGCCGACCGCTGGCGGCTTCGCGTCGAGCACGCGGGCCGCGAGTGCGAGCGCTGCCGCGCGGACAGCGGCATCCGCGTCGGCCGCGACCACCTGTGCGCCGAGCGCAACAAAAACTTCGCGCAGGATCGGCGGCAGCAAAGCGGGGGCGATACGCCGCCACAGGCGGTAATCGGGATCAACTTCGACGGCTTCGAGGGTGGCGTCGATGCCGTCAAGCACCACGCTCGTCTCGCGTCCGCCCAGCCGGACCCGGCGCATTTCCGTCCGCTCCGGATAAACCAGCCGCAATGGAAGCGTCAGCGCATGATCGCCGCTTTGGGCAAGCTGCACCGTCAATTGATTGGCGCTGCGCTCGGCGGATTTCAGCCGGATCTCAGGCGCGCCGGGACGTCCCACCCATTGGCGAAAGAAGACTGACAGCGATTGCCCGGACGCCGTGGCAAAGGCCACTTCGAGATCGGACCAACTGGCAGTTTGAAACTGCTTGCGCTGCCACAGCAGACGCAGGCCGCGCAGAAAGGCGTCGCGGCCGATTTCGTCCTCCAGCATGAGAAAAACCATCGCCGCCTTGTTGTAGCCGACGATGGAACTGATGCCGTGGTGGCGCGCGGTGAAATCCTTGAGGGCAATATCCGCGCCGGCCGGTATCGCCGCCAGGTCGCGCAGCCAGGCAAGGCGCATCTCGCGCGCGGCTTCTGCGCCCTCATCTTCCTTGTAGGCGTAATCGGCCAGGAAAGTGGTCAGCCCTTCCGACCAGTTGCCTTTTTGCCAGTCCGGATAGACGCCGTTGCCCCACCAGTTGTGCAGCACCTCGTGACCCAGCGAGGTGGCGCGAATGAAGGGCAGCCTGATCACCTCGCGCCCCAGATAGGTGAGGCTGGGCATGCCGAAGCCGGTGGGAGTCGGGCTCGACACCACGCTGAAGATGTCGAAGGGATAGGCGCCGATCAGCTTGCTGTAGCGTTCGAGGTAACGCGCCGAGTCGTCGAGATAGCCTTCCGCCAATCCAGCCAACTCGTCATGGAACCAGGTGCGGACGCGGATCGTGCCGCCGTCAGTCAGTCGCAGCGAGCGCTCGCTCACGGTGTAGGGCCCGGCCATAAGGTCGATGCTATCGGCCGGATAGGGGAACTCGAACTCGGCGCGGAAACCCGCTGCCGTGGCGGATTCCTGCACCAGATTGCCCGGCACCAGGCCTTTCTGGCCCGCCGGCAGTCTGAGCACAAGGCGGTAGCTGAACAGCTTGCCGGTCTCCGGATACCAGCCCGCCGCACCGGGCAGGAAGCTGCCGTCGGGTGAGGCGGTGCCCGCTCTCTGGCCCAGTACCTGGCGGTGATCGAGATGCGGCGTCGCTGCCAACGTTGCGCGATAGGCAATCACCACCCGGCGCGCGCCCGCCGGCAAGCGAAAGTCGGCGCCGGGCCGCCCCAAGCCGACGTTAGCCCCCCCGTGGGGGGCAGCGAGCCGGGGTTGCGAGCGTGGGGGGCCATCAACGTCGGCGCTGGTAGGACGGCGAACGGGCTTCATCGACTGCCCATTCACCGTCATGGCGGTAATCTCGAATTCCGCGCCGAGGCGAAAACCCGTCAGCGCCTGCTCATCCGTCAGCGTCGCGGTCGCATTGAACTGCCGGCTGGCCGGATCGAGCTGCACGTCCAGATCGAGGTGCGGCAGGGCCGGCGGCGCAGGCGCCGCCAGTACCGCCAGCGGCAGCCAGAGCAACAGGGAAAGCCAATGTTTCATGAAGCAGAAGGAAAGCGCGCGACGATCTCCAGCTCGCTGTTCTCGCGGCGAATCTTCAGGGGCAGCCAGGTTCCCGGCGTCTGCCGCTGCACGGCGGCGCGCAGCGTCTGAAGACCTTTCACCGGCTGCCCGGCGACCGCGACGATCACGTCGCCGCTCTTCAGCCCGGCCTGCTCCGCCACGCTACCCGCCATCACGCTGACGATGCGCAGACTGTCCCCGACCTGATCCGTCGACACGCCCAGCCGGGGTGGATTGCCCTTGGGCTGCGCGACGAGATAAAGGGCATCGGCGAAATCCTCGCCGAGAGACTCGCAGCTTTCGGCGCGATCCCAACTCAGCAGGGCGCCCACCGGCAGGACGCCGAGATGCTTGAGTTGATGCGCCACGCCATGGCCGTTGCGCACATGGCCGGCCCCCATGATGCCAACCACCAGCACGCCGGGGTTCTTTTCCAGATACCGCGCCATGACCTGGGCCATGGCCCCGTCCCACAGCGTCTGCGCCTCGACGAAACGCGCGAAGGCAGCCTCCGCCTTCTCGCGCTCCTTCGCCGGATGGTGGTCGAACACCGTGCGCAATTCCTTGTGGTAGGCAGGGCTCGGCGGCGCCGGCCTCGCCACGCCTTCCTTCTCTGCATCGGGCACGGCATCCCAGCCCTGTTTGCCCACCGCCTCGACCAGGCTGCGCTCGACGTTGAGGGCCAGCATCGGCAGGCGATTCATGCGCGCGAAATGAAACAGCGGCAGGTAGTCGCGCGGGTCGAAACTCCAGACCTTCTCCCATTCGCTGCGTTTGAGGAATTCGTCCTCCGACAGGGCACCCGCCACCCACTGGTCCAGCACCGGCTGCACGCGACGCGGGAACATCTCGAAGCCGATGGCGAGGCGCGGCTGGAACGCATGCAACTGCGTCAGCGTGTGCAGTTGCCAGCGATGATCCTCGGCGCTGTCATGCGCCTCGCCGAGCAGCACCACCGGCTGCCGCGCCAGGCGCTCCAGCAGCGGGCCGGGCTGGATGAACTGGGCAGCGGCGGCCGTTGGCGCCAGCCATTCCCCCGCCTGGCCGCAGGGCGGCGGGGGCATCTGCGAACCGGAACAGGCGGCCGAAAGTGTCATCATCATGGTGGCGAAGAGTGCAAGGAGGCGCATGCGCTTGGGTCCCCCGGGAGGGTGTGTCGAACAGGGCGAGCGAACAACAATACTGCAAGTCGCGAAGCTCTGCTGCGCCCGATTCTTGCGCCGGGCGGAATTTGAAAGTCGGCGCTGGCGGGATGAAATGCCCCGCATGGGGTACGGCGTCAGCCGGCACGCCGCCAACATGGGGACGGCGCTTCCATGCGGGTGTCACTGGGTAGAATCAACCCACCGACAACAGGGAGAAGCGCACATGGACAGCCAGGCATTTCAGGATTTTTACCCGGAGGAATTGAGCCACTGCTACGGCTGCGGCAAGAACAACCCGCAGGGCCATCAGTTGCAAAGTCATTGGGATGGCGATGAAACGGTCGCGCATTTCACGCCCGCACCTCATCACATGGCGATTCCCGGATTTGTCTATGGCGGCCTGATCGCCTCGCTGGTCGATTGCCACGGCACCGGCACCGCGTCGGCGGCCGCTT
>JAUSBB010000054.1 GCA_030652245.1 Rhodocyclaceae bacterium
GACAACAAGATTTGCAAAGTCTCCGCCGTCGGCGTCGGCATGCGCTCGCACCCCGGCGTCGCCAGCCAGATGATCCGCGCGCTGGCCGAAGAGGGCATCAACATCCGGATGATCTCGACATCCGAAATCAAGATCTCCGTCGTGGTGGACGAGAAATATCTCGAACTCGCCGTTCGGGCCTTGCATCAGGCGTTCGGACTCGACAAGGCGCCTGCCTGAGTTTGACCGGTGGAGGCGATGACGGGTATCATCCGCCTCCTTTGGAGACGTGGCCGAGTGGTCGAAGGCACGCCCCTGCTAAGGGCGCATCTGGGCAAAACCTGGATCCAGGGTTCGAATCCCTGCGTCTCCGCCAAGAAACAGCAGCAAACCAGTCTCTGACTGGGCGATGACCCCGCCGAGCCCGCGCTCTGTGGGGTTTTTCGTTTATACCTCCTGACTTCGACGTTTTGGTGCAGAGGCGGGGCTCCGCGCTTGATTCTCCGCCGCTCTCAAACCTTACTCAACAGGGTTGCCAGATGTGGCCGGAATTTTATTTTTCCCGGTGGCAGACTAGCGCGAATGCCGTAGCGCTCTATCTCTGTATCGCGCACCCGAGCGATGGGCAGTGGCATTCCATCCGGTCCTAGCAGGGCAGCGACCACCGGGCAGTGTGCCTTGGCGCCACGCCTGAGTACTATCGCCAGTTCGCCGTTGCCAAGGCCAACCCAACAGCCCGGCGGATAAATTCCGATGGCCTTGATCAACGCCGCACCGGCCTCGTCAGGTTTGCCGTCCTCGCCCAAATACGCGACTTGTGCCGCAGCCGCCGCCGACATTGCGGGTCGGGTCTTGCGCGGACTAATGCGCGCCGCGAACAAATCGGCGCGCTGAATCAGGCGGGCGATTCGTTCAGCGGGTGTTCGTTCAGACAGTGCGCCGGGTATGGCATCGTGATGACGCCTAACCGACTCAAGCCATAAGGGTTCTGTGCACCCCAAGGAAGACCGGAGCAATTCTTCGGACTGTGCTGAGTGCGAGGCAATCCGTTCTTTCTGGTCGGCCGATAACTGAGCGAGTTGCTGCGACAATTCATCTTGCAAACCGACAATACTAATGTTCATGGTCAGTGCCGCCAGTCGCATTGACTGATGAACCTGGTCTTCACCCGCGGCGATGAGCGTTCTGGACATTTGGCACAACACCATCACCAGCATCGCATGGGTCGAACTGTACTGATGAAGTTCGGTGCTGGAGCGGTCGATCAGAGTCAACAGGACGCGGTCAGCATCGGCATCGATATGCTCGACCATTTCTTGGTCAAATTCGCCTAAGCGTTGTAGGAAACTTTCCTTCTCCGGTCGTTTAAGTAGGCCGTTCAAACGCAGTTGCAGGTCGAGTAGTGACGTTAGAACCTTTAATTGGTGGGTCATGGTCAGTTGGTTTGTGATCAAGCTGGGGCTTTACGGCGAGGCTTCCGCGCAAGTGCGTAATGGAAGCGGTATGAGATCGGAAAAGGGTGCGCCACTGATAGGTCCGAAACATTGTCTCGGTTTGTCAAAACAAGCCGCGAAGCCCAAGCTGCACCCCCCTATTAAGGCCATATAAAAGCCGTTGTCAATACGCACTAAAGCATTTTGCCAAATCAACTGACGCCGTTGCGCCAGCGCCGACTTTTGTTCAAGCCAGTGCGCCCAGGCGGCCGGAGCGAAAGTCGTCAATTGCCTGATTGATCTCTTGCACGGTGTTCATCACGAAGGGGCCGTGTTGTGCGATGGGTTCATTCAGCGGCTGTCCCGCGATCAGGAGTACTTTCGCTTCTTCGGCGGCTTCGATCACCACGCCGTCGGCTTCTGCGTCGTTGGCGAGGATCGCCATGCGCTGTGCCGGTATGGATTGTCCGGCCACGCTGACTGCGCCGCGATAGACATAGATGAACGCGTTGTGCGTTGCCGGCAGCGACTGCGATAAGCGGGTTCCTGCCGGCAGATGAAGGTCCAGGTACAGCGGGGCAGTGGCAGCGCGCGTCACCGCGCCCGTCACGCCATGACTCGCGCCGGCGATCAGCGTAACCGCCACGCCGGCCTCGGTCACGAAACGCGGCAGGTCGGCCGCGGCGAAATCGCGATACCAGGGCGCGCACATCTTGTCGCGGCCGGGCAGGTTCAGCCAGAGCTGGAATCCTTCCATCACGCCTGCTTCCTGCTGCGGAATCTCCGAGTGGATCACACCACGCCCGGCCGTCATCCACTGGACGCCGCCGTTGCTGAGAAGTCCCTCATTCCCGGCGCTGTCGCGGTGCAGCATGCGTCCGGCGATCATGTAGGTGATGGTCTCGAAGCCGCGATGGGGATGGTCGGGAAAGCCGGCAATGTAGTCGTCCGGATTGTCGCTGCCAAAGGCATCCAGCATCAGGAAAGGGTCGAGCCGGCGCTGGAGTGCTTGTGTCAGCACGCGCGTCAGTTGCACGCCGGCACCGTCGGAGGTTGGCTTGCCGGTAACCAATTGCTCTACCGTGCGCGGTCGACTGACCCGCTCGGGAACGAGGGTGGGGTTTGTGGCCATTCTCTCTCCTTAATAGTGACGCCTCTGCTAGACTCCGCGCCCTTTCTTGCGGGGCAGCCTCTGCGCTGCACCGACGACACATCCGCTACCATTGGCGTGTCATTCCAACTACTTTATATATTTGTGTGACTAATCGAGACTTTTCAACCCTGCCGCTGTCGTCGGTATTCCTGCGCAACCTGGAGCGCCTCGGCTACCGTAGCATGACGGCGATTCAGGCGCAGAGTCTGCCGCTGATCCTGCAGCAGCGCGATTTGATCGCCCAGGCCAACACCGGCAGTGGCAAGACGCTGGCCTTCGCCATCGGCATCCTGCATCGGCTTGATCCTGCGGATTTCAGCACCCAGGCGCTGGTCTTGTGCCCGACCCGCGAACTGGCCGACCAGGTTGCCAAGGAGTTGCGGCGCGTCGCCCGTTTCGCCGACAACATCAAGGTGCTGACGCTGTGTGGCGGCGTGCCGATGGGTCCGCAGATCGCGTCTCTCAAACACGGCGCGCATGTCATCGTGGGCACCCCGGGACGGATCCAGGACCACATGAGTCGTGCCAGTATCGATCTTTCCGGTGTCCGCACGCTGGTTCTCGACGAAGGCGACCGGATGGTCGGCATGGGCTTTTTCGACGAGATCAAGGGCATCGTTAACGCTTGCCCGCGCGAGCGCCAGACGCTGCTGTTTTCGGCCACCTACCCCGATGACATGAAGATGGCCAGCGCCGCCTTTCTCAACCGGCCGCTGGAGCTCAAGGTTGATGCCGCGCAGGATGCCCCCCGTGTCGAGCAGCGTTTCTACGAAGTCGCGCACGAGCGCCGCAACCTTGCCGTCCTCCAATTGCTCGCCCATTTTCGTCCGGAATCAACACTGGCCTTCTGCAATACCCGCATCCACTGCCGCGAACTGGCCGCCGAACTGCGTGCGCAGGGCATTTCGGCGCTCGCGCTGCACGGCGAACTGGAGCAACGCGAGCGCGACGAACTGCTGGTGCAATTTGCCAACCGCAGTTGCACGGTGCTGGTGGCGACCGATGTCGCCGCGCGCGGGCTGGATATCCGGACGGTTGACGCCGTCATCAATGTCGATGTCGCCAAGGACACCGAAGTCCATACCCACCGGATCGGCCGCACCGGTCGCCTCGGTAGCGGGGACAAGACTGGGCTGGCACTGAGCTTATGCGCGCCCTCCGAGCGCAAGTGGGTCAAGCTGATCGAAGCCTGGCAGGGCGGCCCGGTGCGCTGGTTTGCCCTCGCCGAACTCCAACCAGCCACAACCGAGATGTTGCAGGCACCCATGCTGACGCTGCGCATCCTTGGCGGTCGCAAGGACAAGCTGCGCCCGGGCGATCTGCTCGGCGCGCTGACCGGCATTACCGGACTGAACAAGGATCAGGTTGGCCGCATCGATGTCTTCGACGACATCTGCTTCGTCGCGCTGGAGCGCCAGATTGCCGCGCGTGCCTTGGCCAGCCTTATTCAGACCGGTATCAAGGGCCGCAATTTCCGCATGAACCTGCTGAAAACGGCGTAGCTGATCAGCGTTCAGGGCTGGGCCCGTCTGGCCAGCAGTCCGTCGAGGCGGTTGGCAAACGCCTGCCGGTCGGCGGCTGAAAAGGCGGAGGGGCCACCGGTTTCGACACCGCCGCTGCGCAGGTCATCCATGAAGTTGCGCATGGTCAGCCGTTCCTGAATGTTGCCCGCATCAAGCAGCTCGCCACGCGGGTCGAGCACCTGGGCACCCTTGGCAATCACCTGTGCGGCGAGCGGGATATCGGCGGTGATCACCAGATCGCCAGCGCCAGCGTCCTGAACGATGCGCTGGTCGGCGACGTCGAATCCACACTGTACCTGCAATGCCCGGATGTAGGGGGAGGGCGGCACGCGCAACATCTGGTTGGCGATCAGCGTCAACGGCAACTGCGCCCGGTTCGCGGCGCGGTAAAGGATGTCCTTGATGGCTGCCGGACAGGCGTCGGCATCGACCCAAATCTTCATGGCAGCGGGACGGCTTCAATCAATGCCTGGGCGATTTCAGCCGCACTGCGCGCGTCGCCCGCGGTCGGCAGGCGATGCACGGCGACGGCGGACAGCACGGCCTGGACGTCCTCGGGCAGGACATGGTTGCGGCCGGCGAGCAACGCCCAGGCGCGCGCGGCGGCGATGAGGCCCAGCCCGGCGCGTGGCGACAGGCCGGTTTTCCAATCCGGCGCGTTGCGCGTGTGCGCGATCAAGGCCTGTACATAATCGAAGAGCGGGGCGGCGACATGCAGCGCTGCGGCGCGAGCCTGTTCGGTCAGCAGGGCTTCGGGGGACAGCAGCGGCGGGGTTTCGTCCAACAGGCTGCGGCGGTCGCGGCCTTCGAGCAGGGCGCGTTCGGCGACGCGGTCGGGATAACCGAGCTCAATGCGCATCAGAAAACGATCCAGTTGCGATTCGGGCAGGGGGAAAGTGCCGATCTGGTGCGCGGGGTTTTGCGTGGCGATCACGAAGAAAGGTTGTGGCAGGGGGCGCGTGGCGCCTTCGACGGTGACCTGGCGTTCTTCCATGGCTTCGAGCAGGGCGCTTTGTGCCTTGGGGGTGGCGCGGTTGATTTCGTCGGCCAGCACCAGTTGCGTGAAAATGGGGCCGGGGTGAAAGCGGAAAGCCCCGGACGCGCTGTCGAACACCGAGATGCCGAGGACATCGGCCGGCAGCATGTCGCTGGTGAACTGGATGCGCTGGAAGTCCATCCCGAGCAGACGGGCGAGGGTGTGCGCCAGCGTGGTCTTGCCGACCCCCGGCAGATCTTCGATCAGCAGATGACCGCGCGCCAGGAGGCAGGACAGCGCCAGGCGCAACTGATGTTCCTTGCCGAGGATGATCGTGGACGCGGCAGCCAGCACGGCTGAAAGCGGGGAGGCGTCGGGTGCGGGTTGGGGTGGCGGGGGCATGAGAAAAATTTTCTCGAACAGGTCATAATGCGGCTTTCCCCCATTGTATGCGAAGCCCCCTGTTCATTTCGTGACACCATGACCGTTGCTTTCATCACCCACCGCGATTGCCTGCTGCACGACATGGGGGCGCATCACCCCGAGTGTCCGGATCGGCTTTCCGCCATCCACGACCGCCTGATCGCCGCCGGCCTCGATATCTATCTCTCCTATCACGACGCGCCGCAAGCCGAGGTTGAGCAACTGCTGCGCGTGCATCCGCAAAGCTATATCGACTATATCCATGCCAGCCGTCCCGAGCAGGGCATCTGTCACCTCGATCCCGACACGGCGATGAGTCCAGGCACCGTGCAGGCGGCGTTGCGGGCCGCCGGCGCCGGCGTGCTGGCCACCGATCTGGTGATGAAGGGGGAGGCGCCGAGCGCCTTCTGTTCCGTGCGCCCGCCCGGCCACCACGCCGAGCGCGCCAAGTCGATGGGCTTTTGCTTCTTCAACAACATCGCCGTTGCCGCGCGTCACGGCGTTGCGGCCTGGGGTTTGCGGCGCGTGGCGATTGTCGACTTCGACGTGCATCACGGCAATGGCACCGAAGAAATCTTCGCCAATGACGATCGCATCCTGATGGTCGGCGCTTTCCAGCATCCGTTCTACCCGTATTGCGGCACGGAGAATCCGGCGCCCAACATGTGCAACGTGCCGCTGCCGGCGCGCACGCGCGGCGACACGTTTCGCGAGGTGGTGACCGATGTGTGGCTGCCGCGCCTGCGTGAATTCGCGCCCGAGCTGATCTACATCTCCGCCGGCTTCGATGCTCACTATGAGGACGACATGGCTTCGCTGGGCCTGCTCGAAGCCGATTACGCCTGGGTGACCGAGCAGTTGGTGCAGGTGGCGAAGGAAAGCGCCCAGGGGCGCATCGTTTCCATGCTCGAAGGCGGCTATGCCCTGTCGGCACTGGGGCGCAGTGTGGCGGCGCACATCAAGGCGCTGGCCGAACTCTGATCCGCTAAAATCAACACTTTTACGAAACGAGCTTACCCATGATCCAAGGCTCCATTCCCGCCATCGTCACCCCCATGAATGTCGATGGTTCGCTCGACCTGCCGGCGCTGCAGCGTCTGCTCGACTGGCACATCGCCGAAGGCAGCGACGCGGTGGTTGCCGTCGGCACCACCGGCGAGTCGCCCACCGTCGACCACGAAGAGCACTGCGCGTTGATCCGCGCCACTGTCGAACATGTCGCCGGCCGTATTCCGGTGATTGCCGGCACGGGCGCCAACTCGACCCGCGAGGCGATCGAACTCGCCCGCTGCGCCAAGGCCGCGGGCGCGAGCGCCCACCTGTCGGTCGTGCCCTATTACAACAAGCCGACGCAGGAAGGCTTGTTTCTGCATTTCAAGACCATCGCCGAGACGGTCGAGCTGCCGCTGATCCTCTACAACGTGCCGGGGCGCACGGTGGCCGATCTGGCCAACGACACGACGCTGCGGCTGGCCCAGGTGCCTGGCATCGTCGGCATCAAGGACGCCACCGGCAATCTCGAACGCGGCACCGAACTCATCAAGCGCGCGCCGCCCGGGTTTGCCATTTACAGCGGCGACGATCCCACCGGCCTCGCCATGGTGCTGCTGGGCGGACATGGCGTGATTTCCGTCACCGCCAACGTGGCGCCCAAGCTGATGCATGCCATGGTGGCCCTGGGCCGCGCCGGTGACGTCAAGGCCGCGCGCGAGATCAATGCCCGCTTGCTCGGTCTGCACAAGCACCTGTTCTGCGAAGCCAATCCGATCCCCGTCAAGTGGGCCTGCGCCAGCATGGGCCTGATCCAGAACGCGCTGCGCCTGCCGCTCACGCAACTGTCCGCCGATTGCCACGAACGCGTGCGCGCCGCCATGCGCGATGCGGGCGTTTCTGTTTAACCCGACACTCGAACCCATGAAAATATCCGCTTCCCTTACGCGCACCACGCCCTTGCTGGCCGCCAGCCTGCTGGTTTTGACGGCCTGCTCCGGCAACATCCTGCCTGAATCGAAAAAAATCGAATACAAATCGGCGGCCGGCAAGAAGTTGCCGTCGCTTGAAGTGCCCCCCGACCTGACCCAGCCGTCGCGCGACGAACGCTATGCCGTGCCGGATGTCACCCCGAAGGGCAGCGCGACTTTTTCGACCTATGCCGGCGAGCGCAGTGGCGCGGCCGTCTCGCCGACGGCGTCGACGGTACTGCCGAGCATCGACAAGATGAAGATCGAGCGCGCCGGATCGCAGCGCTGGCTGGTGGTGGCGGGAACCCCTGAAAGCATTTGGCCTTCGATCAAGGAGTTCTGGCAGGAGAGCGGCTTCCTCGTCAACATCGAATTGCCCGAGGCCGGCGTGTTGGAAACCGACTGGGCCGAGAATCGCGCAAAGCTGCCCCAGGACATCATTCGCTCGACCCTCGGCAAGGTGATCGACAGCCTGTATTCCACGGCCGAGCGCGACAAGTTCCGCACCCGCCTCGAAAAGGGCGCCGAACCCGGCACGACGGAAATCTACATCAGCCATCGCGGCATGTACGAGGTGTATGTCACCGAAGGCAAGGATCAGACCCGCTGGCAGCCGCGTCCCGCCGAGCCGGAACTCGAAGCCGAGATGCTGCGCCGCCTGATGGTGCGCCTGGGCGCCGAGGAATCCCGCGCCAAAACGCTCCTGGCCGTCGAGCCGAAACAGGAGCGCGCCAAGCTGACGCGCGCCGCCGATGGCGCCGGAACGCTGACCGTGCAGGAACCCTTCGACCGCGCGTGGCGCCGTGTCGGTCTGGCGCTCGACCGCGTCGGCTTCACCGTCGAGGATCGCGACCGCACCCAGGGCTTGTATTACGTGCGTTATGTCGACCCCGAAGCCGAGCTTCGCGGCAAGGCCGGTGACCGCGGCTGGCTGTCGAAACTGGCCTTCTGGAAGAGCAACAAGATCGATGTCGACCCGAAGGCGCAATACCGCATTCAGGTCATCAGCGCCGGCAGCGACAGCAACGTGCGCATCATGACGCGCGAAGGCGGCGTCGATGCCTCGGAAACCGCGCGGAAAATTCTCGGGCTGTTGTTTGAACAGTTGAAGTGATTCGCGGGTGATCCGCTTTGCCTCGCTGGGCAGCGGCAGCAAAGGCAACGCGCTGCTCGTCGAGTCCGGGTGCACCCGCGTGCTGGTCGATTGCGGTTTCGGCCAGCGCGAAATGGCGTTGCGTCTGGAACGGCTGGGCATCGAGCCGGCCAGCGTGGATGCCGTTTTGGTCACCCACGAACATGCCGACCATGTCGG
>JAUSBB010000071.1 GCA_030652245.1 Rhodocyclaceae bacterium
TCGACAGGGCATTGAATTGCGCCGGACGATTGAGCGTCAGCGTCACCACGCCCTCATGGTTTTCGATCAGCAAAATGGATTCGGTGGTCATTGTTTTTCCTTGCATAGCGTGATGACTTGCGGCCGTTCGCGCGCCAGCGCATCCAACCATTGCGCCAATTCGTCCGCCAGGGCCTGCACGGCTTCGCGCGTCGCCGCCACGCCGCCCTGGGCATCGGCAGTCGGCGTGTCTTGCTGAATCAGGAGGGCACGCCGGGACAAAGGCACATCGCCCCGCAACGGCAGCAAGCTCGCCCGCACCTCCAGCACGATCTGGCTGCTTTGCGGCGTGGCGAAGCGCTGCTCGATTTCATCCAGATGCAACTGCAGCCGGCAACCCGGCCCGGCAGACTCGGGCTGGCCGAAGAGGATGCGCCGCTGCAGGAAGCGTTCCAGCAATTCGGCCGGCGGCGCCGCCCAGCGACTGTGCGCGTAGGCATGGCGCCGCGAGCTGTCGGCATAGGCCAGGCGGTAGCGCATCTCCGGCCCGGCCAGCCATGAATTCGCCCGCACTTCGATGGTGGCGATCGCGACGGCGATGGGCAGGCCGGTTGCCGGCCTGGCGCCGGCAAAATGGCCGAGGTCGTGGAGCGCAAGTTCGGACTGGCGCGACGAGGTACCGGCGCAGCCCGCCAGCAGCGCGGCAAAAAGAATGAAGACGATTTTGCGCATGGGGTTACTCCGTCCGGTTGGGGGTGACGAAACCGCTCTCGCCCGGCCCCGGTTTGGCCGGAGCGGGCCCGAAGATCACGGCCTGCGGCGTGTCGCCGAGCGTGTCGAGCAGGCGGTCGAGACGACGCGTGGCGGCGGTCAGATCGGTCATCAGCATTTCCGCGCGCGGCAGCGTCTCGGCGTTGAGGCGGTCGCCGACGCCGCCGGCGCTGGCCGCCAGTTTTTCCAGTCGCTGGGCCAGGGACGTCATTTGAGCGACCAGCGCGCGCGCCTCGGCGGTCAGCGGCGCGGCCTCGCCAGCGGTTTTTTCGAGGTGTGACAACAGCATTTGCAGGCGCTGCAGATTCACGTCGGACAAGGCGGCACGCAAGCCCGCCATCACTTTCGGCAGTTCTTTCAGACCATCCGAGGCGCTGGCCAGGTTGTCGAGCGTTTTTGAAACATTCTGGAGATTGCGATCGTCGAGCAGGCGATTGATGCGCTGGCCGAGGTCGGCGACCTGGTCGGCAATCGCGCCGGCCTTGTCGTCCAGCGCGTTGAACAGTCCCGGCTGGATCTTCAGTCGCGGCGGCGTCAGGCCTGTGATGTCCAACGGCCGCCCGCCCTCCCCGTCCTCTTCCAGCATCACATAGGCCAGCCCGGTGACGCCCTGGTACTTGAGCTTGGCCACGGTCTTGTCGGTCAGGCTGTATTGACGGCCCAGCGTGATCTCGACCAGCAGCAGGCCGGGGTCCTTTTCATCCGGCTCGATGTCGATGACCTTGCCGGCGCGGATGCCGCGATAGCGCACCTGGGCCTGGCGGTTCAGACCGGTAACGCTGCCGCGCGTTTCCAGGATGTAGGTGTGCGTCGGATCGCCTCCGCCCGCGAACCACCAGAGCGCCGCGACGGCGGCCAGCAGGAACAGCAGGGTGAACAGGCCCGCCAGCAGGGCATGGGAACGGTTTTCCATGAATTCAGGACAGTGGGTAAAAGAATTTGCGGACGAAAGGATGGTCGAATTGCCTGACCGTATCAAGCATGCCATAGGCCAGGATATGTTGCTCGGCGAGCACGGCAACTTTCGTCGTCAGCGCCGCCAGCGTGGCGACATCGTGCGTCACCAGCAGCACCGTGAGGCCAAGTTCGTCCCCGAGCCGGCGGATCAGGCGCACAAAGCCGGCGGAGCGATCGGGATCGAGGCCGGCGGTCGGTTCGTCGAGCAGCAGCAGTTCCGGTTCCAGCGCCAGGGAGCGCGCCAGCGCGACGCGCTTGACCATGCCGCCGGATAATTCCGCCGGCAGCAACAGGGCATGTTGCGGCAGGAGCTCGACCATTTCGAGCTTGAGCATCACCAGGTCGCGGATCGTGGTCGCGTCAAAACACCTGAGTTCGCGCAGCGGGAAAGCGATGTTGTCGAACACATTGAGGGCGGAAAACAGCGCGCCCTGCTGAAACAGCACGCCAAAGCGTTGCCGGAGCGCGCGTTCGCGCGCCACCCCGCCGCCGAACAAGGGTTCGCCAAACAGCCGGATCGTCCCCTGGGTGGGCGTCAGGAGACCGATCATCTGGCGCAGCAAGGTCGTCTTGCCGCTGCCGGAACCGCCGACCAGCGCCACCATCTCGCCCGCCGCGATTTCGAGATTCAGATGACGATGAATCCACACCCCGCCAAGGCGGGTGGATAAATCGTCGATGGCGATGACCGGAGCAGCACTCGTCATAATTTCGGTACGCCGACGCCGCGCAAGGCGACGGCAAACACGGCGTCGATGAAGATCACGACGGTGATCGCCGTCACCACGGCGGCGGTGGTGTTGGCCGACAGGCTTTCCGTATTCGGCTTGACGCGCAAGCCGAAATGGCAGGCGATCAGCGCAATCGCCAATCCGAACACGACGCCCTTGACCAGGCCGATCCAGAGATTGACCACCGGCACCGCCTTGGGCAGCGTCTCTAGAAAATAGCCGATACCGATACCCAACTGAAGTTCCGCCGCCAGCATGCCGCCCAGCAGCGCCAGCGCGGTTGCCCACAGCACCAGGAGCGGCGTCACCACGGCGAGCGCCACCACCTTGGGCAGGACCAGGCGCAGGCTGCTTGATACACCCATGGTCGCCAGCGCGTCGATTTCCTCGGTCACCCGCATCACGCCCAGTTGCGCCGTCATCGCCGAGCCGGAACGACCGGCCACCAGCACGGCGACGAGCACCGGCCCCAGCTCGCGGATGATCGAAAGACCGAGCAGGTTGACGATGAACATGTCGGCGCCAAACTGGCGCAACTGCAACGACGACAGATAGGACAAGGCAATGCCGATCAGCAAGCCGACCAGCGCGGTCACCGGCATCGCCCGCACACCGCTCTTGTAGATGTTGGCGGAAATTTCGCGTCCCGGCAGATCAATCGGATGACGCAGCAGATGCAGCAGGTCCAGCGCCAACAGCCCGAGCAGCGCGACGAAATCACGCAGCTGCCGGATGACCGCCAGCACGCCCGCACCCAGCACGATCAGGCCCTCGAAAGGCGAGCGCGGCAGGACGACCGCCGCCGGCTCGCCATCGGCGGCGGCGATGCGCTCAAAAATGTGCAGGTGCTCGGGACGCATCAGCAGCAGCTCGGGCAGCTTGCGCCCCCAACAGCGCCACAACAGCAAGGCGCCGACCGAATCCAGCGCCTCGATGTCCAGGCAGTTCCAGTTCACCGCATCGCGGCGACCGAGCTCCCGCAAGCGGTCTTGCCAGGCGGCGTCGGCTGCACCCCTTTCTGCCAGCGCACGCAGCGTCCAGCGCCCGGTCAGCAGCAGTTCGATCTGACCAGAGGCGCCGCGTGTCTCGCTATAGTGGGCGTGCAACATGGCGACGCACTCGACGCATTGGCAGTTCAGTCGGCGGCGACGCGCCGCTGGCGGGCGCGCACCCTGAATTCGATATCCACGCTCGCCCACTGCTCGGTTTCACTGGCCAGCACGGCAGCCGTCAGCGGCGCGCTGGCGAGCCACGCCCGGTCGATGTGCAGTTCATAGCCCTTGGCCGTCATGCCCACCTCGATCTCGGGAACCGGCGCATCGTCGCGCGCCCGGTGCAAGAGCGCCGCGACGCGCAGGCAAAAGATCGGCAGATAGTCCGGCAAAGCCTGGGTCAAGGCCTGCACCCGCTCCAGCTTGCCGCGATGGGCGAGCACCAGCCGGGACAGCATGGCCTGATCGCGCTTCGAGAAGCCGGGCATGTCGGCATTCGCCAGCACATAGGCGCTGTGCTTGTGGAAACCCGCGTGCGCCACCGAC
>JAUSBB010000083.1 GCA_030652245.1 Rhodocyclaceae bacterium
GTTTCTTTGGCGCCGCGCGCAATATTGAGGAAGGCGGCTCGCTGACCATCATCGCCACCGCGCTGGTCGACACCGGCAGCCGCATGGACGAAGTGATCTACGAGGAATTCAAGGGCACCGGCAACTCGGAGATTCACCTCGACCGCAAGATGGCCGAAAAGCGCGTCTACCCCTCGATCAACGTCAACCGCTCCGGCACGCGCCGCGAGGAACTGCTGATGGAGAAGGACGTGCTGCAAAAGGTCTGGGTATTGCGCAAACTACTTTACGGCCTGGACGACCTGGAAGCCACTGAATTCCTGCTCGACAAGGTCAAGGCCACCAAGAACAACGCGGAATTTTTTGACTCCATGCGCCGCGGCAACTGATTGCGGTTGATTTCTTCGCCGTTTTTCAGGATAATGCCGGGCTTTTCCGCGCGACTTTTCGGCACCCTGCTGCAGGCATCTCTGGATTTAAGGACACGATCATGAAAGAAGGCATTCACCCGAAGTACAACGAGATCGAGGTGACTTGTAGCTGCGGCAACAAGTTCAACACCCGCTCGACCAACAGCAAGCCGCTGCACATCGAAGTGTGCTCGGCCTGCCACCCGTTCTACACCGGCAAGCAGAAAATCATCGACACGGCTGGCCGCGTCGAACGCTTCCGTCAGAAATACGGCAAGCGCCCCGGCGCCGCTGCCTGATCGTTCGAAGCGTCAGCACGGCGGGACAGCAACCAAGGCAGCTTCGGCTGCCTTTTCTTTTTTGCAGCTTCGGCTGCCTTTATTTTTTGCCGCAAAGGCAACAACAGCACAATCGCCGCCGCATGATTCAAGGCCCATTTAGCAGCCCGAGCAACTCGCCGCGCCTGCCTGTCGCGGCGCTGCTGCTGCTGGCCGCCGTCTTCCTGCTGACCGGCGTCATCGACCACGACCCCTGGAAGACCGAGGATGCCATTCATATCGGCATCGCCCACGGCTTTGCGACCGGCAGCAACTGGCTGTTCCCCCACATCGCCGGCGAGCCCTGGCCGCATACCGCGCCGCTCTACCATTGGGTAGCCGCCCTGCTGGGGAAAATTTTCGGCGGCCTGCTCGATTTTCACAATGCCGCACGCCTGGCCTCCACCCTGTTCGGCGCACTGTTCCTGTTCGCGCTGGCCGGTGCCGCGCGCGCCTTGCACGGCGCGGACGCTGGCCGCGCCGCGCCGCTTCTGGCCATCGGCACGCTGGGACTGCTCGCGCCCCTGCACGAAGCCCAACCCGCCGTGGCCGGACTCGCCTGCGCCGCACTCGCTTACTGGGGAGGCGGCCTGATCCTGCAAGGCCCCGCGCACGGCGCGCCACCTTTACACGCCGCACCACGCCACGGCGCGATCCTGCTCGGCCTCGGCCTCGGCCTGTCTTTCCCGGCCCACGGACTGGTCGGCCTGCTCATGGCCGGCGCCGTCCTGCCAGCGCCGATTCTCCGGCGCGACTGGAAAAGCCTGGCGCTGGCATTGCTGGTCGCCTTGCCGCTCATCGCCGTCTGGCCGCTCCTGCTCTCCAGCCAGGCGCCCGAACTATGGGCGCAATGGCTACAGTGGTGGCAAAACGAACTCGCCGAAGCCACGCTGGCGCGCCGCGCCCCGGATAGCCGCCATATCGAACTGCTGATCTGGGCGACCTGGCCGGTGCTGCCAATAACGGCTTGGAGCCTCTGGCTCTACCGTCGCCAGTTGTCCACGCTCGCCATTCCCCTGCTCGGCATGCTGCTAGCGCTACTCTGGTTTCTCAGCGGATCGATACGCACCCAGGCCGCCATCCCCCTGCTGCTGCCGCTCATCCTGCTTGCCGCGGCAGGCGTTGATCGACTGCGCCGCGGCGCAGCGAATGCCTTCGACTGGTTCGCCATGACGACCTTCAGCGTTTTCGCCGCGCTGATCTGGCTCGGCGCCAGCGCGCAGGCACTCGGCTGGCCGCCCAAAATCGCCAATAACTTCGAGAAACTGGCGCCCGGGCACGCCGTGCAATACTCGGCATTCGCGCTAGTTTTTGCCGTTGTCATTACCCTGGCCTGGCTGCTGGCGTGGCGCTTGCGCCGCGCCAGTTGGCGCCCCACCCTGCACTGGGCGGCGGGCACGACTCTGCTGTGGGCGCTCGCGGCAACCCTCTTGATGTCATGGATCGACCACGGCAAGTCATATCGCGCGGTCGCGCTTGCGCTACGGGCCGCACTGCCGCAACAGGTCGATTGCATCGAACGCGCCGGGCTCGGCGCGGCCCAGCGCGCCTCGCTCGATTATTTCATCGGCATTCGCACGACGCCGCCAATGCGCGCCGGCCAATGTGAATGGCGTCTTGCCGTGGGCAGCAAAGACCAGGCAAACCCGGCTGGCTGGGTAGAACGCTGGCAAGGCAACCGTCCCAGCGATCGCAAAGAGCGCTGGTTTCTCTACCAGCGCCAGAAAGCGGAGTGATTCACCGCCCCGGTAGTTTCGCCGCCGGGCCGCCCCAAGGCGAGACGGCACGCGGCGCCAGCCGCAATCCGCACTGCTGCCAAAAGAAGCGCCTCGTAATAAGCGAGCGCAGCGAGCTGATGAGAACCCCCGCGAGGGGGGCGAAGGGGGACGAGCATTACTGGTGCCGACACCCGGACTCGAACTGGGGACCTACCGCTTACAAGGCGGTTGCTCTACCAACTGAGCTATGCCGGCATTCAGGGGGCGGATTATATCCGACCGCCCGGGCAGCGTTCCTCTACAATTGAGCGCCCCCGTTCGATTGGTCAAGTTCATGCAGGACGCCTCCCCTAGCCAAGATTCCGCCTTGCGATTGCTGGTTATTTGCAGCACGGCGGCCATGGTCGAGCAGTTGGGGATGAGCTGGCAGGGCGAGCGGCGCAAACCCGAGTTCACGGCGGCGCCCAGTATCGCCGCGCTGCGCGGCTTGCTGCGCGAACAACACTGGGACGCCGTCCTGCATTGCCTCAACCACGGCGCCTGCACGCCGGCCACCACCTTGAAAACGCTGCGCGATCAGCGTCTCGACACGCCACTGATCATCGTCGCCGCACCGGATGATCAACGCGCGGCGATCAAGCCGCTGCGCGCCGGGGCGCATGATGTCGTATTTTTGGACCGGCTCGGCCGCCTGACTTTCGCGGTGGAGCGTGAAATCCGCGAAGCCGGCCACCGCGCCGACCACCGCGCGGCGCTGGAAATGCTGCACGACAGCGAGGCGCGCGCATCCGCCCTGGCTTCCAACCTGCCTGGCCTGGTTTTCAACCTGCAACGCGAAATTACCGGCAAATACCGGTTTCTTTATGTCAGCGAGGGCGCCGTGCGCCTCCTGGGCGTCAAGCAGCATGAATTACGCGGCGGCATGCAACGTTTCCTCGATACCTTGTGGGTCGACGACCGCCAGCCGTTGCTCGATGCACTCGCGGAATCCGCCCACTCGGGCAACGCCCTGCTCTGGGAGGGGCGCCTGAAAGATGGCGAGCGCTGGATCGACATGCGCTCGCTGCCGCATCGCAACGACGAGGGCACGGTGCTGTGGACCGGCATTGCCACCGACGTCACGCAAACCAAAAAAACCGAGGCCGCCCTGCGCGAATCGCGCGCCCAACTGGCCGCGCTGTCGTTTCATCTCGAAGCGGCCAAGGAAGAGGAGCGCGAGCGGATCGCGCGGGACATCCATGACGAACTGGGCAGCATTCTGGTCCGGCTGAAAATCGAAGCCGCCCTCTTGGCCAGCAAACTGCCCGCCCACCTCAGCCCCAAAGCCCACTCCATCGAAAAATTGCTCGACCAGGCCATGGGCACCGCCAGCCGCGTCGCCCGGCAGCTGCGCCCCGGCATTCTCAAGGAATTCGGCCTGGCGGCGGCCATCGAATGCCAGGCCGAAGATTTCGGCCACAGCACGGGAATTACCTGTCGGGCGCAATGCGATGACGGCATCGAGCTTGACCAGAATACCTCTTTGGCATTGTTCCGCATCGTCCAGGAAGCGCTGACCAATGTCGCCAAGCATGCGCATGCCTCGCTCGTGGTCGTGCGCCTCAAGCTTGAAAACGGTAACATCACGCTCGAAATTCGCGACAACGGTCGCGGTATCGCCGAGCGCGACATGGACAAACCGAAATCCTTCGGCTTGCGCGGCATCCGCGAGCGTGTGCAAAGTCTCAACGGCGGCTTTCACATTGCCACGGCCGAGCAGGGCGGCGCCCATTTGTTGCTGAAGGTGCCAACCCGGCGTGACGCTGACGCGCAACCCGTCGAATCTGAAGAAATCATCCAGCAGGATTTATTTTGACCTCTGAAAAAATACGCGTCCTGATCGCCGACGACCATGCGATCGTCCGCCAGGGCTTCAAGCAGATCTTTTCCGAAACGGAAGACCTGCTGGTCGCCGGCGAAGCCGACGATGGTGTGGACGCGTTGCAACTGGCGCGCGAAAACACCTGGGATGTATTCCTGCTGGACATCTCTATGCCCAACCGCAATGGTATCGACACCCTGAAGCAGCTCAAGCGCGAATTCCCGCGCCTGCCCGTGCTGATCCTCAGCATGCACCCCGAGGAGCAATACGCCTTGCGGGCGCTGAAGGCCGGCGCGTCCGGCTACCTGACCAAGCAAAGCGCGCCCGACCAGTTGGTCACGGCCATCCGCCAGGTCGCCGGGGGCAAAAAATATGTCAGTCCCGGGGTGGCGCAGCAACTGGTCGACGCGATCGCCGACGACACGGAGAAATTGCCGCACGAACGCATCACCGACCGCGAATATCAGGTGCTGGTGCTGATCGCCAAGGGCAAGCCGCTGACGCAAATCGCCGACGAACTCAATCTCGGCGTGGCTACCGTCAGCACCTATCGGGCGCGCCTGCTTGAGAAAATGGGGCTGAAAAGCACCGCGGAATTGATTCACTACGGCCTGCGCCACGGCCTCGTCGAGTAAGTTCTTTCGTCCATGAACCCGTCCGAAACCGCGCGCGAAACCCTGAAGCGCCTTTCCCTGCAACGCATTCCGCCCACGCCCGACAATTACCGCGCGTTGTACAACGAAATTGCCGGGACCGCCATCACCGAGGATTTCCCCGAAAAATCTCTCAAGGCGCTCGCAAGCGGTTTGCCGCGCAACACGCCCGAGCAATTGCGCTTTGCCCGCCAGGTCGAGAGTGCGGTCAGCGACAAAAACTGGGAAAGCCTCAACACCGCGCTAACCGACCTGCTGAACAAGTCGGCCGCCGAGCCACCCAATTGGTCGGCGCTGATCCGCGACCTGCTGACGCGGCTGGAGGCCCGCCAGGCCGATCTCACCCCGGCCAGAAAGCGCGAGGCTCTGGATCATGTGCTGGCCGCGTCGCCGGCGCCGGATCTGCTCTACAGCCGCCTGCAGGGATTGCTGAAAACCTGGTCGCAGTCGGCCGGGCAGGAAAGTTCCATGGTCGCCGCCCCCGCTGATGCGGCAGAAGCAAGCGCCGTATCCGGTACTGCGGCGGGAGCGGCCGGCGCCGTCCCGCCAGCGCCGACTTTTACGCAAGGCACGCCCCGCCCGGCCGACCTCGCCAAGGGGGCCACCGGCGAACTGCTGGATTTGCTGGCGCAGATACTCGAAAGCGCCATCAGCACCGTGCTGGCCGACAATGTCGAACTCGTTGCGGAGGCAACGCGCCTGGCGACCGCCGCGCGCGCCGCTCGCAATGCCGATGACATCGCAGCATTTATCGCCAATCTCAAGCGCTTCAGTTATCGGCTGAATTTCGCGGTCGAGGATCAAGCCGAGCTGAAGTCGGGCTTGCTGCATCTGCTGCACCTGATCATCGACAACATCAACGAACTGGTGCTGGATGACCAGAGCCTGCAAGGCCAGATCGCCGTGGTGCTCGAACTGGTCAGCCAGCCGCTCAATCTGCGCCGTCTCGATGACGTCGAGCGGCGCATGAAGGACGTGATCTACAAGCAAAGCGCGCTCAAGAAAAGCCTGCTGGATGCCCGGGATCAGATCAAGCAGATGCTGGCGTCCTTTATCGACCGGCTCGCCGACCTTTCGGAATCCACCGGCGACTACCACGACAAGATCGAACGCTGCGCCGACCAGATCAGCAAGGCCCACGACATCGCCGACCTGTCGGCGGTGCTGGAAGAAGTCATGCGCGAAACGCGGCTCATCCAGCTCAATGCCCAGCGCTCGCGCGACGAGCTGATGCAGATGCGCGGCAAGGTCGGCGCGGCCGAGCGCGAGATCGAGCGTTTGCAGGACGAGCTGGCCAACGCCAGCCAGATGGTGCGCCACGACCCGCTGACCGGCGTGCTCAACCGCAAGGGCATGGATGATGCGCTCGACACCGAGGTGGGCCGCGCCCGCCGCCACCACGGCAAGCTGTGCCTGGCGCTGCTCGACATCGACAACTTCAAGAAGCTCAACGACACCCTCGGTCACGCGGCGGGCGATGCCGCACTGGTGCATCTGGCCAAGGTAGTGCACGAAGCCATCCGCCCCGAAGACACGCTGGCGCGCTATGGCGGCGAGGAGTTTGTCGTCATCCTGCCGGACACCGCGCTTGAAAGCGCCGTTGGCGCCATGGTGCGGGTGCAGCGCGAACTGACGAAGCACTTCTTCCTGCACAACAACGACAGGGTGCTGATCACCTTCAGTTGCGGCGTCGCCGAGCTGGGCGCGGACGAAGAAGCCATGGCCGCCATCCAGCGCGCCGACGGCGCCATGTACCTGGCCAAGCGCGCGGGCAAGAACCGCGTTTTAGCTGCATAGAAAGTAACCCATGAAGACAGTATTCATCACCGGCGGCGCCGGCTTCATCGGCTCCGCGCTGATTCGCCTGCTCATCGCCGAGAGCGACTGGCGCATCGTCAGTAGCGACAAGCTGACCTATGCCGGCAACCTCGCATCGCTGGCCGCGGCCGGCCGCGACCCGCGTCATATTTTCCGCCATCACGACATCTGCGACCGGCAGGCGATGGATGCGCTGTTTGCCGAATATCATCCGGACGGCATCATTCATCTGGCGGCCGAATCGCACGTCGACCGGTCGATTCACGGCCCGGGCGATTTCGTTCAGACCAATGTCGTCGGCACCTACACCCTGCTGGAAGCGGCGCGCGCCTACTGGAGCGGTCTCGACGCCGCCGCGCAGAACGCCTTCCGCTTCCACCATGTCTCGACCGACGAGGTATTCGGCAGCCTCGGGCCCACCGGCCGGTTCGATGAAACCACCGCCTACGACCCGCGCTCGCCCTACTCCGCATCGAAAGCCGCATCCGATCATCTGGTGCGCGCCTGGCAGCACACCTACGGCTTGCCCACCCTCATCACCAACTGCTCGAACAACTACGGCCCCTACCAGTTTCCGGAAAAACTGATTCCGCTGGTGATCGGCAACGCACTGGCGGGCAAACCCCTGCCGATCTACGGCAAGGGCGACAACGTGCGCGACTGGCTGTATGTGGACGACCATGCCCGGGCGTTGCAACGCGTCTTCGAACGCGGCCGGCCGGGCGAGACCTACTGCATCGGCGGACGCAATGAAAAAACCAACCTGCAGGTTATCGACACGCTTTGTGACCTGCTCGACCGCAAGAGCCCCAGGGACGCGGACCGCCGCCATGCCGAGTTGAAGACCTTTGTCGCCGACCGCCCCGGCCATGACCAGCGCTATGCGATCGACGCCGGGAAAATTCAACGCGAGCTGGGCTGGCTGCCGCTGGAGACCTTCGCGAGCGGCATCGAAAAAACGGTCGCCTGGTATCTCGACAATCCCGACTGGGTCGCCCAGGTGCAAAGCGGCGAATATCGAAACTGGATCGACCGGAATTACGCGCAAAGATGAAAACCCGCAAAGGCCTCATCCTCGCCGGCGGCACCGGCACCCGGCTGCATCCGGCCACGCTGGCGGTGTCCAAGCAACTGCTGCCCGTCTATGACAAACCGATGATCTACTACCCGCTGGCGACGCTGCTGCTGGCGGGCATCCGCGACATCCTGCTGATTTCCACGCCGCAGGACACGCCGCGCTTCGCGCAATTGCTGGGTGACGGATCCGCCTGGGGCATCAATCTGCAGTATGCGGTGCAGGCCACGCCCGCCGGGCTCGCCCAGGCCTTCCTCATCGGTCGCGACTTCATTGACGGCCAGCCGTCCGCGCTGGTGCTGGGCGACAACCTGTTCTACGGCCACGAACTGGCGGGACAACTGCAACGCGCCACCCACAGCGACGCTGGCGCGACGGTGTTCGCCTACGCCGTCACCGACCCGGAGCGCTATGGCGTCGTCGCCTTCGATGAGCAACGGCGCGCGATCAGCATCGAGGAAAAACCGCAACGCCCCAGATCTCGCTATGCCGTCACCGGCCTGTATTTCTATGATGAACAGGTAGTCGACATTGCCGCCGGTCTCGCGCCATCGCCGCGCGGCGAGCTGGAGATCACCGACGTCAACCGGCACTACCTGGCAGCCGGCCAGCTCAATGTCGAGATCATGGGGCGCGGCATGGCCTGGCTCGATACCGGCACGCATGATTCGTTGCTCGAAGCCGGCCAGTTCATCGCCACGCTGGAAAAACGGCAGGGCCTCAAGGTCGCCTGCCCCGAGGAAATCGCCTGGCGGCAGGGCTGGATTGACGATGCCCAGTTGGAGGCGCTGGCCGCCCCGCTGGCCAAGAGCGGCTACGGCGCCTATCTGCAAGGCCTGCTGCGCGACCGGGTGTTCTGATGCAGGTCATTCAAACAACGGTCAAGGACGCGCTCATCCTCGAACCCAGGGTGTTCGGCGACGCACGCGGCTTTTTCATGGAAAGCTGGAACCGCCGCGACTTTGCCGCCCTCGGCCTGGATGTCGACTTCGTGCAGGACAACCATTCGCGCTCGCAACAGGGCGTGCTGCGCGGCCTGCATTACCAGATCAAACAGCCGCAAGGCAAACTGGTGCGCGTCGTCAGTGGCGCGGTCTACGATGTCGCCGTCGATCTGCGCCGCTCCTCCCCGACCTTCGGGCGCTGGGCGGGAGTCGTCCTGTCGGCCGAAAACCAGCGCATGTTCTGGGTGCCGCCCGGCTGCGCCCACGGCTTTCTCACGCTTAGCGAGAGCGCCGACTTTCTCTACAAGGCCACGGATTACTACGCCCCCGAACACGAGCGCACGCTGCTCTGGAACGACCCCGCGCTGGCCATCGACTGGCCGCTGACCGGCGCCCCACTGCTGGCCCCCAAGGATGCCGCCGGCACGCCCCTGCAAGCTGCGGAAACCTACCCATGAGCCGTATCCTGCTTACCGGCAGCAACGGCCAGGTCGGCTGGGAACTGCAGCGCAGCCTGCAACCGCTCGGGGAAGTGTTCGCCTTCGACCGCGGCGGCTTTGACCTGGCGAACCCGGATGGCATGCGCGCCGTGCTGCGCGCAATCAAGCCGGACATCATCGTCAACCCGGCGGCCTACACGGCCGTCGACCGGGCCGAGAACGAAACCGAACGCGCCACCGCCATCAACGCCACGGCGCCGGGCATTCTGGCCGAGGTCGCCAAACAGCAGGACGCCCTGCTCATCCACTATTCGACCGACTATGTGTTCGACGGCACTAAACCCTCCGCCTACAGCGAAGACGACCCTGTCTGCCCCAGTAACGCGTATGGCCGCAGCAAGCTCGCCGGCGAGCAGGCGATTCAGGCCGCCGGCTGCCGTCACCTGATTTTCCGCTGCAGTTGGGTGTATGGCCTGCGCGGGCAGAATTTCCTGCGCACCATGCTCCGCCTGGCCAGGGAACGCGACGAACTGCGCATCGTCGCCGACCAGACCGGCGCCCCGACCTGGTGCCGCATGATCGCCGAAACCACGGCCCTGGCCATCGCCCGCCACGTCGGCCAGCAGGGTATTTATCACCTCGCCGCCGCCGGAACGACAACATGGCATGGGTTTGCCACGGCGATCATCGCAGCAGCCGCGGAACGCGGCCTGCTTGAAAGAATCCCGGCGGTGCGCCGTATCACCAGCGCCGACTTTCCCACGCCCGCCCGCCGGCCCGCCAATTCCCGGCTGAACTGCGAGCGCTTGCAACACGACTTCGCGCTGCGCCAGCCCGACTGGGCGGCAGAACTGCAGCTCTGCCTCGATTCGGCCTTGCCGGCGCAATAAAATTCAGCAAAGGCTATTGACGGCCATCAATGGCTTCATGCATAATGTCGGACTTGGCGCGGGGTGGAGCAGTCTGGCAGCTCGTCGGGCTCATAACCCGAAGGTCGAAGGTTCAAATCCTTCCCCCGCAACCAACCTACAAATAATTCGGCGCGTGCTTCAGGTTAGCGAATGCTGCTAGTTTCTGACCGCTGCGGAAGTTAGGTTGCCCTTACTCAAATTGATTGAACGGGAATACTTTGGAGAACGAAGTCAACGCCTCTCCTCCTCCCGCTGCGGCGGCGTTTGATCCGCGGCGCAGGATGCGCGAGCTGCTTGCCATACCAGACCGTGATCGTACCGATGCTGAATGGGACGAACTCAACGAGCTGGAAATTCAAACTGCACCCGGTAATCGGTCTGGCAGCCAGCCGCCTTCTGCCTATTCAGGCAAGCCGCAATTCCAGTCCAAAAACCGCCCCAGGAGCAAAGGACAGCACAAGCCCGGTGGCGGTGGCGGTGGTACCAGTGGTGGCGGTCGGCCGCCCCAGACCAGGCCCAACAATCAAAACAAGCCGCGCCCGGCTTGATCTTCCCATAGCTCCGGCATAGCGCCTCCGACACAGCGATGCGGGCGCGGGCATTGACTACCCCGGCAGGTCGAGTCAGCCGATGACCCAGTTGATTCTCGAGCAAATGCTCAACGGCCTGCAATTCGGCCTCATGCTGTTTTTGCTGGCCGCCGGCTTGACGCTGGTGTTCGGCATCATGGACATGGTCAACCTGTCACATGGTTCGCTCTACATGGGCGGCGCCTATTTCGGCGCGGCGGCGGCGGAAGCCTCCGGTTCCTTTTTGCTGGGCATGGCGGCGGCGATGCTGGGAATGGCGGCCGTGGGCGTCATTCTCGAAATCCTGCTGCTGCGACGCCTGTATCAGCGGGACCATCTGGCCCAGGTGCTGGCGACCTTTGCCTTGATCCTCATCGCCAACGATGCCGTGCGCATGATCTGGGGGCCGCAGCCACTGCTGCTGAACCCGCCGGCCGCGCTGGCGGGACCGGTTGAACTGTTTGGCTTCATCTACCCCGCCTATCGTTTGCTGATCATTGGCGTCGGCCTGGCGGTGGCCATCTTCCTCTACCTGCTGGTCAGCCACACGCGCGCCGGCATGTGGGTGCGCGCCGGCGCGGCCAACCGCGCAATGGCCGAAGCCCTGGGCGTCAATGTGCGGCAACTCTTCACCGTCATCTTCGCGCTCGGCGCGGCGCTTGCCGCAGCGGCGGGCGTGTTGCTCGGGCCCTTGCTGGCGGTGCAGGTCGGCATGGGCGAAAACATCCTGATCCTCGCCTTCGTCGTCATCGTCATCGGCGGCATCGGCTCGATTCGCGGCGCCCTGGTGGGTAGCCTGCTGGTGGGCATCGTCGATACGCTGGGACGCGCGCTGCTGCCGACCCTGCTGCGTGCCACGACCTCGCCCGAGGTAGCCGCCCACCTCGGCCCGGCGCTGGCGTCGATCATGATTTATCTGCTGATGGCCGGCATGTTGTTCTGGCGTCCGCAGGGCCTGTTCCCGGCGCGTTCATGAACCAACGCCACGCCGAAATCGGCCTGCTCCTCGCCGCCGCTGCCTTGCCACTGGTCTTGCAGTCCTTTGGCGAGGATTACTACATCGGTTTCGCCACCCGCCTGCTGATCTTTGCGCTGGCGGCGACGGGGCTGAATTTCATCGTCGGCTATGGCGGCATGGTGGCCTTCGGCCATGCGGCGTTTTTCGGCATCGGCGCCTATGCCGTCGCCCTGCTGATGGCCGCCGGCCTGTTCTCCGCGTGGCTCGCCTGGCCGCTCGCGGTTGGCGCCGCCGCGTTGGCGGCGCTCTTGATCGGGGCGGTTTCGCTGCGCACCCGCGGCGTCTACTTCATCATGATCACCCTGGCCTTCGCCCAGATGATCTACTACTCGGTGATCTCGCTGAAATTTGCGGGCGGCGACGACGGTCTGCCGCTGGCGCGGCGCTCGACCCTCGCGCCGCTTGATCTGGCCAACGATGCCACGCTTTACTGGGTGACGCTGGCGCTCCTGGCGGCCTGCCTGTTTGCCTTGCAGCGCCTCGCGGCATCGCGCTACGGCAGCGCGCTCGCCGGCCTGCGGCAGAACGAGACGCGCATGGAAGCGATTGGGTATCCGGTGCGGCACATCAAACTCGTCTGCTTCGTCGTCGGCGCCGCCGTGGCCGGACTGGCCGGGGCGCTGCTCGCCAACCAGAACGGCATGGCCAGCCCCAGTCAGCTTTACTGGACGCAATCGGGGATGCTGCTGGTGATGGTGATTCTCGGCGGGGTGGGCCGGCGTTATGGCGGCGTGCTGGGTGCCATAGCCTTGCTCGGTCTTGAAGAGGTGCTGGGGCGCGTTACCGAACACAGCCATTTTTATGTCGGACTTGCGCTGCTCGCCGTGGTGCTGTTCGCGCCACATGGACTAGCCGGTTTGTGGGCACGACAGAAGTGACAGCGCTACTCGAAATCGCCGGACTCAAGCGCCATTTCGGCGGCCTGTGGGCAACCAATGGCGTCGACCTGACCCTTGAGGCGGGAGAGATTCATGCCCTGATCGGCCCCAACGGCGCCGGCAAAACCACGCTGATCCACCTGATTTCCGGCGCACTGCTGCCCGATGCGGGAACCCTGCATTTCGCCGGCGCAGACATCACACGATGCAATATGCATGAACGCGTCGCACGCGGCATCACGCGCTCCTACCAGATCACGCAAATCTTTCCGCAGTTGTCCTTGCTGGAAAACGTGCGGCTCGCGGTGCAGGCGCGGCGGCGTGACTGGGGCTCCAGCTTGCGCTTCTGGCGTCCCGCCAGCGCCGATGTGCAGATGATCGCGGAGGCCGGGGATTGGCTTGGCCGCGTGGGACTCGCCGCCGCCGCCGGCCAATTGGCGGGTGACGTCTCCCACGGCGAGCGGCGCGCGCTGGAACTCGCCATGGCACTCGCCACCCGCCCGCGCCTGCTGCTGCTGGATGAGCCGCTGGCCGGCATGGGACCCGAAGAGGCAGAGCACATGACCCGTCTCATCGCCGGGCTCAGGAAACACGCCGGGCCGCCCCAAGTGTTTCCTGGCCCCCAGGGGGGGGAACGGCGCGCAGCGACGTTATCGGGGGGGGCGTTTAATGGCGAACAAACCGTGCTGCTGGTCGAACATGACATGGATATCGTGTTTCGCCTGGCCGATCGCATCTCGGTGCTGGTCGCCGGTCGTATCATCGCCAGCGGCGCCCCGGCCGCCGTGCGCGAAAATCAGGAGGTGCGGCGCGCCTATCTGGGGGACGAGTTGTGAGCGCGCTGCTTGAAATCGAATCCTTGCAGGCGGCCTATGGCGCAAGCCAGGTGCTGTTCGACATTAACCTGGATATCCGGGAAGGCGAGGTCGCCACCCTGCTGGGCAGGAACGGCATGGGCAAGTCCACGACGGTGCGCGCCATCTGCGGCCTAACGCCAGTGAGCGCAGGCAGCATCCGGCTGGCCGGGAACGACCTCGCCGGATTACGCCCGGACGTGATCGCGCGCTTGGGGCTCGCGCTGGTGCCGGAAGGTCGCCAGATCTTCGCCAACCTGACGGTGAAAGAACATCTCGTCGCCTTCGCCGCCAATCGCCACGCCGCCAGCGACCCCTGGACTGCCGCCAAGGTCTTCGCCTTCTTTCCGCAACTGGCCGAACGCCAGCAGCATCTGGGCAACCAGTTGTCGGGTGGCGAGCAGCAGATGCTCGCCATTGGCCGCGCCCTCACCACCAATCCCCGCCTGCTGATCCTCGACGAGGCCACCGAAGGACTGGCGCCCCTGATCCGCGAAGAAATCTGGCGCTGTCTCGCCGCCCTGCGCGCCGCCGGTCAGACCATTCTGGTCATCGACAAATATGTCGAACGCTTGATCGCGCTGGCTGATCGGCACACCATCATCGAAAAAGGCCGCGTCGTCTGGCACGGCAGTTCGGCCCAGCTCGATGCCGACCATGGCATCTGGCATCGCTATCTGGGTATTTGAATGATGCGCGCCGTCCTGCCAGCGCCGACTTTTGGCATGTTGTGGTGGCTGCCCAGACTCGCCTTCATTATGTTCGTGGCGGCGGTCATTGCGCTCGTGTGGTTTTCGGAAAAAAGCGAACAGGAAGAGCGGCACGCCACGCTCATCAGCGACATGCTCTGGCTTGAGCAAAGCCTGCGTTTCCATCTGACCCATAACGAAGAAGTGTTGGGGCGCTTTGACGCCCGACGCATCCATCAGTCGGGCGTTTTCGACGCCCACGCCCGCACGCTCATCACCGGCGATACCAGTATTCATCAGGTCATCTGGCAGGACTGCGACGACCGGGTGCGCCATGCACTCCTGCCCATCCCGGCCGATACGCCGCAACCGGGGGAAAACTTGGGTCCCGCGCCATCACTATCAATGAGCCATATGGCCCGTTCCCTCGGGCATGCCGTCTACAGTCCGCCCTATCAGACGCCACTGGGTGACTGGCAATTCGGCGTGCATGTCCCGGTGTTTGTTGACGGACGTCACGCCGGCACGGCGGTTGCCTTCTACTCGGTCCGCCGCCTGCTGGAAAATGCCGCGCCCTGGTGGCTTGCCGAGCGCTATCGCGTCGAGATCATTGATCAATTCAGTCAGCCAATCGGTTCTCGCACCAAAGTCGGCGCCGATGCCCCGGGCAGCGGCTACCAGATCCCCTTTGATCCCCCGGGCCATGGCCTGATTCTCCGCGCCACGCCCTACCAGTCACCCACGCCACTGGCCGGCCGGCTGATTTCGGCGACGCTGGCTTTGTTGGCGGTGTTGATCTTGTTCAGCCTGTGGGTCTTGCGGCGCCATGTCCAGCAACGACTGGTCGCCGAATCGGCCCTGCAAACCGAGGTCGCTTTCCGCAAGGCCATGGAGGACTCGGTGCAGACCGGCCTGCGCGCCCGCAACCTGCAAGGCAAGATCACCTACGTGAATCCGGCTTTTTGTCGCATGGTCGGCTGGTCGGCCGAAGAGCTGATCGACCGCGAGCCGCCCATGCCCTACTGGGCGGATGAATACATCGACGAAACCCGCGACATGCATGCGAAGGTACTGGCAGGCCAGGCGCCCGCCGAAGGTTTCGAAATCAAATTCAAGCGCCGCAATGGCGAAATCTTCGACGCCCTGATCTACGAAGCGCCGCTCATCGACGGCGCTGGACGCCATACGGGCTGGATGGGTTCCGTGTTGGACATCACTGAACGCGTGCACGCCGCCGAACTATCACGCCAGCAGGAAGAGCGCTTGCAGGCCAGCGCACGGCTCATTACCATGGGCGAAATGGCCTCCAGCCTCGCCCACGAGCTCAACCAGCCGCTATCGGCCATTTCCGGCTATGCCGCGGGTTGCCGCAACCTCATCGCGGCAGGCGCACCCAGCGCCGAAATCGATGGCGCACTCGCCAAATGCCAGGAGCAGGCGCAACGCGCCGGTCGTATTATTCGGCGCATCTATGATTTTGTGCGTCGCCATGAGCCCAAGACCGAAGCCTGCAATCTGGAAGACCTGCTGTCCGACCTCATCGTGCTGATCGAGGTCGATACCCGCCGTCAGCACACGCGCATCGTGCGCAACATTGCACCGGATTTGCCCACCATTCAGGCGGATCGGATTCTGCTCGGCCAGGCCCTGTTGAACCTGATGAAGAATGGCATCGAGTCGATGCGCCAAACCGCCGAAGCAGAACGCACGCTCACCGTCAGCGCCCACTTCGCCGCTCAGCAGGTATTCATCGCAATTGCCGATCGCGGCAGCGGCATTTCAGCTGAAGACGCCGCCCGGCTGTTTGACCCTTTTTACACGACCAAGACCGAAGGCCTGGGCGTCGGCCTCAACATTTGCCGTTCCGTGGTCGAGGCGCATAACGGTCGGCTCTGGTTTGAGGCCAATCCCGGGGGAGGCAGCATTTTCCACATCTCCTTGCCGGTAATGACGCCATGAAAAGCCTGGTCTATCTGGTGGATGACGATGCGGCCATTCGCGATGCGCTGACCTGGCTGTTGCGTTCGCGCGGCATCCAGTCAAGCGCCTGGAGTTCGGCCGAAGCCTTCCTCAAGGACTACCGCCCGGAAATGAGCGGTTGCCTCGTGCTTGACATTCGCATGACGGGGATGACCGGCATCGAACTCCACGAACAACTCCTGGCGCGAGGCTGCGCCATGCCAGTGATTTTTTTGACCGGCCACGGCGATGTGCCGCTCGCGGTAAAAGCACTCAAACGCGGCGCCTTCGATTTCATTGAAAAACCGGGGAACGACAACGAACTGGTCGATCGCGTCGTCGCCGCCTTGCAGCTCGCCGAAAGTCGGCGCTGGCAGGACGGCGAACGCGCGGCGGTCGAGGATCGCCTGGCCACCCTGACGGAGCGCGAGCGTGAAGTGATGACCGGCATTCTGGCCGGCAAGCTCAACAAGGTGATTGCCGACGAATTGCAGATTGCCATGCGTACCGTTGAAGTGCATCGCGCGCGGATCTTCGAAAAGATGAGAGTGCGTTCCGCCGTGGAACTGGCTCAGCGCCTGGCGGCGTATTCCTCAAAAGCTTCCAGGTAAATCCAGCCGCGCCGGCGCAGCAGGCGATGCCGGCCAAACACCAGCGCGGGATGACGGTCAGGAGCCGCATCGAGCATCTGGCGCAGCGCCTCGCGCAAACGCGCCTCGCTGGGAATCAGGACATTGTGACTGGCCAATAGATAGCGCAGCAGATTGCGGGCGCGCGGCTCACTCAAGACGCGTAGCTTTGCCAATTCCAATGGAAACTCCGCGGCCGCATCGCCGAGATCGGCCAATGCCAGCGCGCCGAGCAGCGCCTGCGCTTCCGCGAAGCGGGCAGCCGCCGCCGCCAGATTTTTCGCGGCGGCGGGGAACCGGCCGGCCAATGCAGGGAAGATACTCTGCCGCAAAAAGTTCCTGGAATGGCGAGTGTCGGCATTGCTTTCATCCTCGCACCAATCCAGCCGATGCAGGCGCACATAACGCTCCACCTCGGCCCGGCCGACAGACAGCAAAGGGCGCAACAGCCGGCCATTCTTCTCGCGCATCGCCGCTGCGCCACTGACACCGGAGCCGCGCAACAAGTTGAACAAGAGCGTTTCCGCCTGGTCGTCACGCTGGTGGGCGAGCATGATCCAATCCACATCGGCCGCGGCATATTCCGCGTGGCGGACACGCCGGGCGGCCGCCTCCAGACCCTCTGGCGATGCTGCCGCGACAGTGACGCGCACGCTGGCATACGGGACGCGCAAGCGCGCGCAATAGTCGCGGCAAAAAACATCCCATTGATCGGCATGCGGGCTGATGCCATGATGAACATGCAAAGCCGAGAGGACGCATGCGTCGTGTGACGCTTTGTCCGCATTGATCTGCTGGAGAACCCGCAGCAGCGCAACCGAGTCCATGCCGCCCGACAACCCCACCGCGACACGCTGCCCCGGCAGCACATGACGTTCGAGACAGGCGGCTACGGCCCTAACCAGCGCATTGTCGTCTCGCTCTGCCGTATCAATGCTGGGTAACTTCCTTGAATTTTCCATGCCCCATCAAGCGCTCGTAACGCCGCTCGACAAGTTCGGCCACCGAGAGGGCCTGCAACTGACGCAAGGCGTCCTGCAAAACTTTTTTCAGCGATTGCGCCGCCGCGCGCGGATCGCGGTGCGCCCCGCCCAGCGGCTCATTGACCACCCGATCAACCAGGCCCAGGGTTTTCAGACGGGAGGCGGTAATGCCGAGAGTCTCGGCTGCATCAGCCGCGCGCTCCGCGCTCTTCCAGAGAATCGACGCACAGCCTTCGGGGGAGATCACCGAATAGGTCGAATATTGCATCATCATCAGCGCGTCACCGGCAGCGATTGCCAGCGCCCCGCCTGAACCGCCCTCCCCGATCACGGTACAGATCAGGGGAACCTGCAATTCCGCCATTTCATACAGATTGCGGCCGATCGCCTCTGACTGGCCGCGCTCTTCGGCGCCAATGCCGGGATAGGCGCCGGGCGTATCGATGAAGGTGAACACCGGCATGCCAAATTTTTCCGCCAGCTTCATCAGGCGCAGCGCCTTCCGATAACCCTCGGGACGTGGCATGCCAAAGTTACGTTGGATTTTCTCTTTGGTATCGCGCCCCTTCTGGTGGCCGATCACCATACAGGACTGGCCGTTGAAACGCGCCATGCCGCCAACAATCGCCCAATCATCGGCGAACGAGCGGTCGCCGTGCAATTCGACGAAATCCGTGAACATCAATTCGATGTAGTCGAGCGTATATGGTCGCTGCGGATGCCGCGCCACCATGGCGATCTGCCACGGCGAGAGCTTGCCGTAAATATCCTTGACCAACGACGCGCTCTTGTTTTCCAAGCGAGCGATTTCATCGGAGATATCGACCGCAGAATCATCCTGCACAAAACGCAGTTGGTCGATTTTCGCCTCAAGCTCGGCAACCGGCTGCTCAAAATCGAGAAAGGTAGTTTTCATGGGCGGGATTCTACTGGAATGGCTTGATGATTTCCCTGAACCCCAAAGCAAAAACGCCCCGCATCGATTGATGCGGGGCGTTTTCATGTAGGGATAGTCTGGTGCTGACCTACTTTCGCGGGCGGAAGCCCACTATCATTGGCGCGGTCCTGTTTCACGGTCCTGTTCGGGATGGGAAGGG
>JAUSBB010000084.1 GCA_030652245.1 Rhodocyclaceae bacterium
CTCTATTGCAGGCCTTGACGCAGGCATTGCAATCGCTGGCGCACTTGGTCGTATCGATCAGCATGCCCCAGCGGACCTTGCTGGAAGCGCCTTGGCCCGGCGCGCTGGCTTGCGATACCTCGATCAGGTGCAAACCCGGTGCAATTGCAGCAACCCCCAAGCCGGCGGCGCCGACTACGGCTGCGCCGAGAAAGCCACGGCGGGATTTATCGTTTGGTTCAATCATGGTTTGGCTCCAACAGCGCCTGCAGCACCGACAGCGCCTGCGGCTCCTGCGTTACCCGCGGCCTTGAAGTTGGCCTTGGGTTGATGGCATTGCCAGCAGTCGACCTTGACGGCGGCAAAGGCGTGACAGCTCTCACAGAAGCCCTCCTTGCCCAGCACGGAACCGGTCGTCTTGCTGGCGTGACAGTTGACGCAGGCAACCAGACTGGCCTTTTCGCCGCGAATGCCCTGGCGCAAACTGCGGTCGCGCTGATGGCCCAGCATGTCCATGTGGTTAAGGCGCATATCCCCGGTTGCCGCAATGCACTGGCCGGGATTTTCAATCTTGAGCACCGGCTTGGGTACGCCAGCGGCATGAGCCGCGAATGACGCGACCGCTCCCATTATCATAAAAGCCATTAACGCAAGCAGTCGCACTATCCGTCTCCTGTTCCTTGACCCTTGACCATGCAGTCCGCTATTACTCACCGAGGCCCATCTGGATGTAACCAGTGGGGCAAACGTCGCGACAAATGTGACAGCCGATGCATTTGTCGTAGTCGGTCGTAACGTAGCGGCCGGTGGTCGCGATGTTTTTCTTGACGCGGCTGACGGCGCCCTGCGGGCAGTACACCACGCAGTTGTCGCACTCGAAGCACAGGCCGCAACTCATGCAACGCTTGGCTTCGGCAACGACCTGCTTGTCGTCGAGGGGATCGAGGCGCTCCAGGAAATTGCCGAGCGCCGTTTCCTTGTTGAGGTGCGTGATGTGGCGCAAATTGCGCGGCGTGTATGAGAAGTGGCCGAGGAACAGTTCCTTATGGGTGATCACATAACGGTCGGAACGGTTGTCGTAGTTATGCACGGCCCCTTTTGAGTCACTGGTGCCGCGCAGCGGCTCCTTGATTTCTTCGACGGCGATGCCCTTCTCGACATATTTGCGCATCAGGTCGAACACATGCACATCAATCTTCGGACGGCGGCCAGCTTCAGCGCCGCTCATCAGGAACTGGTCGATGCCGTCGGCGGCAATGGCGCCGTGTCCCACCGCGGTGGTCAGGAGGTGCGGACGCAGCACGTCGCCGCCGGCATACACGCCGGGCTTGCCCTGCACCTGATAGCTGCGGTCGGCGGTAACGCCGCCCTTGCCATTGTTGAACTCTTCCAGTCCGGCAAAATCAACCGTCTGGCCGATCGCGGAGACGATCAAGTCAGCCGGCAGATCTTTTTCGGTGCCCTCGATTTTCTTGATCTCGAGCCTGGGGCCGACCATCTTGGCTTCGCATTGGCAAACGCGCAGCGCCGTGGCGCGGCCATCGGCGCCCTTAACCACCGCAACCGGCATCCAGCCGCCCATGATGTCGATGCCTTCGGCCTGGGCATGATCAAGCTCGCCCTTGCTGGCCAACATTTTGTCGATCGGGAAAACCGAGGTCAGGACAACCTCGGCGCCCTTGCGCTGCGAAATATCGGCGACGTCCTGCGCCATTTGGCCGGCAATCGCGCCTTCGAAATCCGTCGGCTTGGCGTTTTCAATATGGCCAAGACGACGCGCGACGGTGGCAACGTCCATCGATGTGTCGCCGCCGCCGACAACCACCACGCGGTGACCGACGGTTTTCAGACGACCATCGTTGAAGGCCTTGAGGAAAGCGGTTGCGGTAACAACGTTGGAGACGTTATCGGCGCCTTCCGCGGGCAAGGCGCGGCCGCCCTGGGCTCCCAAGCCAAGGAACACGGCATCGAAGTCCTTGCGAACCTGCTCCATGCTGATGTCGACACCGACCTTGGTCTTCAGCTTGACCTCGACACCCAGGTTGATGATGCGCTGAATCTCGGCGTCAAGCACGTCACGCGGCGTGCGATAACCCGGAATGCCATAGCGCATCATGCCGCCAAGGAACTCATGGTCGTCAAAGATCGTGACGCTGTGGCCCTTGAGGGCGAGTTGGTAGGCCACCGACAGACCGGCGGGGCCACCGCCCAGCACGGCGACTTTCTTGCCGGTAAGTTTCGTGGGCTTGATGAATTGCAGGTTGTTCTTGATCGCATACTCGCCGAGGTAATGCTCGACGGAATTGATGCCGACGTGATCTTCAACTTCGTTACGGTTACAGCCGGTTTCGCAGGGCGCAGGACAGACGCGGCCCATCACGGCGGGCAGCGGATTGGCCTCGGTAAGGCGGCGCCAGGCGTATTCTTCCATCGGCATGACGGGCTTGCCATCGGCGCCAACCGGCGGCTTCTCGACACCGCGCACGATGTTCAGATAGCCGCGAATATCCTCGCCGGACGGGCATGAACCCTGACAGGGCGGCGTGGACTGCACGTAGGTGGGACACTTGTAAGACCAGCTCGCCTGAAAGATCTTGTCTTGCATGCGCTTGTATTGCAGCGTATCGCCCTCTTTGTATTTGCGAAAGGTCAATTTTTCGGTCTGGATTTCAGTGGTCGCTGACATTGTCGTCTCCGTAGTAATCGTTGTTTATTTATGTGTGCGCAGGTTACTGCTCATCGCCCAGGCGGATGGCCGTACTAACCAGTTGGTGAACACCGCCCACCAGCCGCATATCAAACCCATAATAGGGGAGTACCTTGCTGAATTGCGCCTTGCAGATGGCGCAGATCGTCGCCATGAAGTTCACCCCCTGGCCGTCGGCGACCTGCTTCAGGGCCTCCATGCGGGGGAAGGCGCCTTTGACGCGTAGCTCAATCAAGTCATCGGTGAGCACGCCGCCACCGCCGCCGCAGCAGAAGGTGCTCTCGCAAATGGTATCCGGCGCCATCTCGACGTAGTTATTTGCCACCGCCTTGATGACATTGCGCGGAATCTCGAACTGGCCGCCCGGATAATTGCCCATCCGCGAGGCGCGCGCGACGTTGCAGGAGTCGTGGAAAGTAATGATGCGATGGTCGTTCTTTTCCTTGTCGAACTTCAAGCGCCCCTGCTGGATCAGATCCCAGGTGAATTCGCAGATATGCGAAGGCTGCATGTAACGCGGGTCGAGCTGATTCTGCAGTTCGATGGCGAAAGGATCCTTGGCGCCAGCGCCGAGACCGGAGAGCGTGTTCCAGAAAGCGTAGGCGACGCGCCAGGCATGACCGCATTCGCCAACGACGATACGCTTGACGCCAAGTTCCAGCGCGGCCTTGCGAACGCGCAGGGCGACCTCGCGCATATGCTCGTAACTGCCATTGAAGAGGCCGAAGTTACCCGCCTCCGAAGCGTAGGAAGAAAGCGTCCAGGAAATCCCGGCGGCGTGAAATACCTTGCCATAGCCAATCAGGCTCTCGATGTGCGGCTCGGCGAAGAAATCCGCAGAAGGGGTGACCAGCAGGACTTCCGCACCCTTGACGTTGAGCGGATATTTGACATCGACACCCGTATCATCCTTGACGTCCTCTTCAAGGCCTTCCAGGGTATTTTCGAGCGCCGGACCGGGCAGGCCGAGGTTGTTGCCGATCTTGTTCAGCTTGAGAATGATCTCGTTGGAATATTTCTGACCATAACCAATCGAATCCATGATATGGCGGGCCGCCATGGTGACTTCGGCGGTATCGATGCCATACGGGCAGAACACTGAACAACGGCGACATTCCGAGCACTGCCAGAAGTAGGAGAACCACTCGTCGAGCACTTCCCTGGTCAGATCGCGGGCGCCAACGAGGCTCGGAAACAGCTTTCCGGGCAGGGTGAAATAACGCCGATAGACGCTTCTCATCAAATCCTGGCGCGCCACCGGCATGTTCTTGGGGTCGCCCGTGCTGATGAAATAATGGCATTTGTCGGTGCAGGCGCCGCAATGCACGCAGGAGTCCATGAAAACCTTCAGCGAGCGGTATTTACCCAGCAACTCGCCAAATTTCTCGATGGCCTTTTCTTCCCAGTTATCGACAAGCTGGCCGGGGAAACCCATTTCCTGCTGGATCTTCTCGTTGGCGACATATGGCTTGGAGTGCGCCATCGCGCCCGGAACGAGCGCCGGGATCGTCGGAAATTCGCGGTACTCAGGAATCTTGAATGCTTGATCAGCCATGTCAGTTCTTCTCGATCTGGGCGGCCCACGGCGCCAGATGGCGCACTT
>JAUSBB010000032.1 GCA_030652245.1 Rhodocyclaceae bacterium
GGCGCGGGCGGCTTCGGCTACGATCCCTATTTCCTGGTGCCCGACCTGCAGCAAACCGCTGCTGAAATTTCGGCCGATGAAAAAAACAAGCGCTCACATCGCGGCAAGGCCTTGGCGCTGTTGATCGAGCGCCTGAAACAAGGGGCGTGACACGCACGATTCCGATTGTCGCCGTACCCCATTCGGGGCATTTCATCCCGTCAGCGCCGACTTTTGTGCCGAGCTCCAGCACCACCGCAACATCCGAAATATCGCGCCCCGCGGCGAAGTAGGCGCGGAACACTTCGTGGGCGAAGCGGCGCGCCAGCGCGCAATCCTGTCCGTGCAGCCAGTAGTAGGCGCGCGCCGGCGCCACGGTGGATACCGGGAAGTTGGCCGGATGGACATAGGGCACGCCCATGAAGCGGGCGGAACGCGCGAAGTCGCGCGCGCTGTAGTCGGCCATGCCCGGCTGCTTGACCAGCGAGACCGTGCCGAGCGCCTTGAAGATCGCGCCGAGCAGCACCGGCCGCCACTGCACCTGGCGCCCATGTTTTTCGGCGATGGCGTCGATCTTCTCGCTGGCGAGATAGGAGTAGGGCGAGGTGAAGTCGAAATAGAAGAGGATCGGTTCGCTCATTTCACTCTCCTGTCACGGCGCGCGCGATGACCAGGCGCTGGATGTCGGATGCGCCTTCGTAAATCTGGCAGACGCGCACGTCGCGGTAGATGCGCTCGACGGGGAAATCGCTGACATAGCCGTAGCCGCCGTGAATCTGGATGGCATCGGAGCAGACCTTTTCCGCCATCTCGGAAGCGAACAGCTTGGCCATGCTGGCTTCCTTGAGGCAGGGCAGGCCGGCATCGCGCAGCGTGGCGGCATGCCAGACCATCTGGCGCGCGACTTCGATTTGCGTTGCCATGTCAGCGAGACGGAAGCTGACGGCCTGATGCTCGATGATCGGCTTGCCGAAGGCCTCGCGCTCCTTGGCGTAGCGCACTGCCGCTTCCAGCGCGCTGCGCGCCATGCCGACCGACTGCGCGGCGATGCCGATGCGGCCGGCTTCGAGATTGGACAGCGCGATCTTGTAGCCGTCGCCCGCGCTTCCCAGCAGACAGTCGGCGGGGATGCGGCAATCCTCGAAGAGGATCTGCGCGGTGTCAGAGGCCTTCTGGCCGAGCTTTTCCT
The DNA here is from genome assembly GCA_030652245.1 of Rhodocyclaceae bacterium. GTDB lineage: Bacteria > Pseudomonadota > Gammaproteobacteria > Burkholderiales > Rhodocyclaceae > Sulfuricystis. The sequence goes on from JAUSBB010000032.1 coordinate 1,169, forward strand.
CGATGCGCGCGACGACATAGCCTGGCGTCTCTGTCGGCACGCAGAAGCAGGAAATGCCCTTGCGGCCGGCGGCCGGGTCGGTGACGGCGAAGACGATGGCGATCTTGGCATGCTTGCCCGAGGTGATGAACTGCTTGACGCCGTTCAGCACCCAATGATCTCCGTCGCGCGTTGCGCGTGTTTTTATCGCCGCGGCATCGGAGCCGACATGCGGCTCGGTGAGGCAGAAGCAGCCGAGCAGTGCGCCGCTCGCCGCGCCCTTGAGCCAGCGCGCCTTCTGCGCGTCGTTGCCATAGCGGTTGAGGATGCCGCAGACCAGCGAATTCTGCACCGACAGGATGGTCGAGGTCGAACCGTCGCCGGCGGCGATTTCCTCGATGGCGATGGCGAGCGAGAGGTAATCGAGGCCGGGGCCGCCCCATTCTTCGGGCACCACCATGCCCCAGACGCCGAGCGCCGCCAGTTCCTGCAAAACCTCATGCGGGAAGCTGTGCTCGCGATCCCATTGCGCCGCATTGGGCGCCAGCCGTTCGCGTGCAAAATCGCGCAGGGTGTCGCGGATCATCCGCTGGTCGTCGTTGAGGATCATGCCACCGCCTCCTTCAGTCTTGCCGTTTGCCGTTGCGTGAGCAGCACGCCCGCGATCACCAGCACGCCGCCGACCAGCGCCGACAGATCGAGCCGTTCGCCGAGCAGCAATGAGCCTTGCAGCACGGCGGCCACCGGCACGAGATTGATGAAAATCGAGGCGCGCTGCGCGCCGATTTTCTGCACCGCCGCCGCGAACCAGGTGAAGCCGAGCGTCGTGCCCAGCAGGCCGAGGAAGGCGATGGCAACCCAAGCCAGCGGCGAATAGTTCGGCACCAGTTGGGACGGATTCTGCACCAGCGCGACGGCCAGCAGCATGAGAAATCCGGCGCAACTGGCATAGGCGGTCATCACCAACGCGCCGAGGTTGCGTTGCGCCAGCGACTGGGTGCCGAGCCGGCCGATCAGCGTGTAGATCGACCACATGAAGGCGCAGCCGATGATCAGCAGGTCGCCGATATTCACCCGGCCATGCAGCAGGGCGAGCGGATCGCCCTTGCCGATGACGGTGAGGCAACCGGCCAAAGCCAGCGCACTGCCCAGCGCCTTGAGCGGCGTCATGCCCTCCTTGAGCAGCCAGGCCGCCGCGAGCAGCGTGATCACCGGCGTGGTCGCCACGACCAGCGCGCCGCGTCCGGCGGTGATGTGCTGCATGCCATAGAGGAAAAACAGGTTGTAGATGAAGATGCCGCTGGCGCCCAGCCCGATCACCAGCAACAATTCCTTGCGATTGATGCCGGGCAGGCGGCCGTAATGCCAGAACACCAGCGCCAGCAGGCTGGTCGCGGCGAGGAAGAAACGCCAGACGGCGACGCCGAGCGGCGCCACTTCCTGCACCGCATAGCGCGCGGCGACCCAGGTGCCGCCCCAGATGATCGCCGTAACGACTAGCTTGAAATAGGTGGCGAACAAATCGTGCTCAGAGCAGTTCGATGGCCATGGCAGTCGCCTCCCCGCCGCCGATGCACAGGCTGGCGACGCCGCGCCGCTTGCCGTATTTCTTCAGCGCGCCGAGCAGCGTGACGACGATGCGCGCGCCCGAGGCGCCGATCGGATGGCCGAGCGCGCAGGCCCCGCCATGCACGTTGACCTTGTCGTGCGGCAGGTTCAGCTCCTTCATCGCCGCCATCGTCACCACGGCGAAGGCCTCGTTGATCTCGTAGCGGTCGACGCTCTCGGCCGTCCAGCCGGTCTTCTCGAACAGCCTCTTCATCGCATGCACCGGGGCGGTGGTGAACCACGCCGGTTCCTGCGCATGCGTGACGTGGCCGACGATGCGGGCCAGCGGCGTCAGGCCGCGCGCCTTGGCGTCGGACTCGCGCATCAGCACCAGCGCCGCCGCGCCGTCGGAGATCGAGGATGAATTGGCGGCAGTCACCGTGCCGTCCTTCTTGAACGCGGGCTTGAGCGTGGCGATCTTGTCGAGTTGTGCCTTGCCCGGCTGCTCGTCGAGCTTGATGATCGTGTCGCCCTTCTTGCCGGCGATTGTCACCGGCGCGATCTCCCAGTCGAAGCTGCCGTCCTGCCCGGCTTGTTGCGCACGCTGGGTCGAGGCGATGGCGAAATCGTCCTGATCCTTGCGCGTGAAACCGTAGTGCGCGACGCAATCCTCGGCGAAGGTGCCCATCAGCCGGCCCTTCGTTTCGGTTTGGTAGTGATCTTCGAGTCCGTCGAAAAACATGTGGTCGATGAGCTGGCCATGGCCGAGCCGGTAGCCGCTCCGCGCCTTGGGCAGCAGGTAGGGCGCGTTGCTCATCGACTCCATGCCGCCAGCGACGACGACATCCTGGCTGCCGGCCTTGAGGATGTCGCAGGCGATCATGGCCGCCTTCATCGCCGAACCGCAAACCTTGTGCACGGTGGTGCACCCGGCGGCGAGCGGCAGACCCGCCTGCAGCGCGGCCTGCCGCGCCGGCGCCTGACCCTGCCCGGCCTGCAGCACGCAACCCATGATGACTTCCTGCACGTCCGTCGCTTGCAGACCGGAGCGCGCGACGGCGGCCTGAATGGCGACGGCGCCGAGATTGGCGGCAGTGAGTGAAGAAAAGTCGCCCTGAAAGCCGCCCATGGGAGTGCGGGCAGCGGAAACGATCACAATGGAGTCGGACATCCCGAATTCCTTTCAGATTTAGAGCGGCTTCGGCGTAGGCTAACGCGAGCGAAGCGAGGGTTAAGCCGCGAAGCGGCGGCCGGAGCCAAAGCCGCCCATCGGCGTGCGGGCAGCGGCAACGATCACAATCGAATCATTCATCATTTTGTCTCCGAGAAAAGTTCGCGACCGATCAGCATGCGGCGAATCTCCGAAGTGCCGGCGCCGATCTCGTAGAGCTTGGCGTCGCGCCACAGGCGGCCGGCCGGGTATTCGTTGATGTAACCATTGCCGCCCAGCGTCTGGATCGCCTCGCCGGCCATCCAGGTGGCCTTCTCGGCCGAGTAGAGAATCGCGCCGGCGGCGTCCTTGCGCAGGCCACGGTCATGATCGCTGGCATCGCAGGCCCGGCCGACGGCATAGACATAGGCGCGCGTCGCTTGCCAGGTCGAATACATGTCGGCCACCTTGCCCTGCATCAACTGGAATTCTCCGATTGGCGTGTCGAACTGGGTGCGCTCGTGCAGATAGGGCAGCACCACGTCCATGCAGGCGGCCATGATCCCCAGCGGGCCGCCGGAGAGCACCGCGCGCTCGTAATCGAGGCCCGACATCAGGACTCTGACTCCCTGGCCGACGCCGCCGAGCACGTTTTCCTCGGGCACTTCGCAGTCGTCGAAGAACAGTGGATAGGTGTTCGAGCCACGCATGCCCAGCTTGTCGAGGTGGCTGCCATGGCTGAATCCCTGGTAGCCCTTTTCGACGATGAAGGCCGTCATTCCCTTGGCGCCGGCGGCCGGATCGGTCTTGGCATAAACGATCAGCGTGTCGGCATCGCCCCCGTTGGTGATCCACATCTTGCTGCCGTTCAGCACATAGCGGTCGCCCTTCTTGTCGGCGCGCAGCTTCATCGAGACGACGTCGGAACCGGCGTTGGGCTCGGACATCGCCAGCGCGCCGACCTGCTCGCCCGAGATCAGGCCGGGCAGATATTTTGTTTTTTGCGCGGCATTGCCGTTCCGGCGAATCTGATTGACGCAGAGATTGGAGTGGGCGCCATAGGACAGGCCGACCGAAGCCGAGGCGCGCGAAATTTCCTCCATCGCCACGATGTGGGCCAGATAGCCGAGGCCCGTGCCGCCATCCGCTTCGGGCACGGTCATGCCGAGCAGACCCAGGTCGCCGAACTTCTTCCACAGGTCGGCGGGGAATTCGTTGTCGCGGTCGATCGCGGCCGCGCGCGGCGCGATCTCGTTATCGGCGAAGGCCTTCACCGCATCGCGCAGCATGTCGATATCTTCGCCGAGATGAAAGTTGAGTCCGATCATGTCATTTTTCCGTTTTGCCATGCATGGTCATCAGTGTCTGCTGCATCATCGCGCAGTGCGTCACTTTTCCGTCTTTCACCACCCAGGCATCGCCCTTGGTGATGACGAGGTTCTTGCCCGACTTGATCACCTCGCCGGTGGCGATCATGAGTTCGCCGTCGGCGGGGGCCAGCAGGTTGATCTTGAACTCCACCGAGAGCACCTCGGTATGCGGCGCCATCAGCGAGAAACCGGCGTAGCCCGCGGCGCTATCGACCACGGTCGAGGTGATGCCGGCGTGGAAAAAGCCATGCTGCTGCGACAGCTCGGGTCGATAGGGCAGGTGGATTTCGCAGCCGCCCGGCCAGACATCGGCCAGGGTCGCGCCAATCAGGCCCATGACGCCCTGACGGGTGAAACTTTCGCGCACCTTGTCGTTCCAGTTTGGATCGCGCGGCGGGAAGCGGGCTTCCCCGCGCGGTATGCCGTAACTCATGTCATCTCCTGGCGTGATGTTCGCTGGCATTCTATGTTGACGTTTACGTCAACGTCAACTACGCTTGCGGCGGGTTTCCTTGCCTTCGAGCAGGGTGCGACACTGTTGTTCGAAGGCGTCGATCTCCTCCAGCACGGCGGCGATGTCCTCGCGCTGCTGTTCGAGCTTGGCGCGGCGGTGCGCCAGAACTTCGAGCAGCTTGACGAGTTGCGAGGACTGATCGGGGGCGGTGTCGTACATGTCGATCAGCTCGCGGATCGCGGCCAGTGACAGGCCGAGGCGCTTGCCGCGCAGCGTGAGCAGCAGGCGGGTGCGGTCGCGCTTGGTATAGACGCGCTGCACGCCGGCGCGATCGGGCGTAATCAGCCCCTGGTCTTCGTAATAACGGATGGCGCGCGGCGTCAGTTCGAACTCGCGCGCCAGCTCGGTGATGGTGTAGGTGGGCTCGATCATCGCTTCGGAGGATGGGTTGCTGCACCGCAACAAAGAGGCCGGTTTCAGCTAAAATGGACGGACAATATGACGAAGTTAAACAGATTTCCCCTGACCGGGCAATGTGCGCCCGGCGACCCTATGCAGATCAACTATCCCCTCGAAAACCTGCCCGCTCCCGGCGCCACTCTGCCAGTGGCCGCTGGCGTGCATTGGTTGCGCATGCCGCTGCCCTTCGCCCTCGACCACATCAACCTGTGGTTGCTCGAAGACGGTGAAGGATTCACCGCCGTCGACACCGGCATCGCCATGGATGCGGTCAAGGAGCACTGGAAGTCGGCGCTGGCCGCATTGCCCAATGAGCGGCGCTTGACGCGGCAGATTGTCACCCATTTTCACCCCGATCACCTCGGCCTCGCCGCCTGGCTGGAGGCCGAGACCGGCGCTCCCCTGTGGATGACCCAGGGCGAATTTCAGACCGCCCATCTGGTCGCCGCCGGCATCGCGCCCTTCGACACGGCAACGATGCTGGAATTCTTTCGGCAACATGGCCTCGACGCGGCGCGCCACGCCGGCATTGAAAAGCGCGGCAATGCCTACCGGCGCGGCGTGCCCGCCATCCCGGCCACCTTTCGCCGCCTGCTCGATGGCGAGACGATCACCGTGGGCGCGCACCCCTGGCGCGTCATCGTCGGCCATGGCCATGCCCCCGAACATGCCAGCCTCTACTCGCCCGATCTGAATGTCCTGATCGCCGGCGACATGCTGCTGCCGCGCATCTCGACCAATGTCAGCGTCTATGCCGCCGCCCCGACCTGCGACTCGCTCGGCATGTTCCTCGCTTCGCTCGAACGCCTGACCGAGCTGCCGGCCGACACGCTGGTGCTGCCTTCGCATGGCCGGCCCTTCCGCGGCCTGCATGCGCGTGTCGCCGAATTGCGGACGCACCACGCCGACCGTTGCGCCGATCTGCTCGACGCCTGTCGCGCCGGCCCGCAAACCGCCTGCGATCTGCTGCCGGTGCTGTTCGGCCGCCCCATCGACGACCCGCACCAGACGCTGTTCGCCATGGGCGAGTCCATCGCCCACCTGAATCATCTGCAACACCAGCACCGCCTGGAGCGCATCACCGAGAACGGTATCATCCGTTACGCATTGAAGCCCTGACCCTGGAGCGAGAACTCATGACCCAGCCCGCCAACACCGAAAAACCCGCCCTGCCCGATCCGCGGGAAGTCGCCAAGACCTACGCCGAAGTCGCCGAGCGCGCCTCGAAGCTGATCACCGCGCACCTGCAGCGCCAGGCGAAAAAAGGCATTGCCCCGCCCGAGGACGAACTGGGCATCGCCCAGGCCTTCATGGACATGATGGCCAAGATGCTCGCCAACCCCTACCAGATGGCGCAAACGCAAATGAATCTGGTGTGGGATTACTTCTCGCTCTGGCAACATTCGATGCTGCGCTTCATGGGCACGCCGACCCCGCCGATCGCCATCCCGCACCAGGGCGACAAGCGCTTCAAGGACGCGCAGTGGGAAGAACATTTCCTGTTCGATTTCATCAAGCAGTCCTACCTGATCAGCGCGCGGCACATCCATGATGCCGTGGGCGGCGTCAAGGGTCTCGACGACCACACGCAGGACAAGGTGAACTTCTTCACGCGCCAGTTCATCGACGCGCTGTCGCCTTCCAACTTCGCCATGACCAACCCGGAAGTGTTCCGCGAAACGGTCAATACGCACGGCCATAACCTGCTGAACGGCTTCAACAACCTGCTGCGCGACATCGAGGCTGGCGACGGCCAGTTGCGCGTCAAGATGACCGACACCGCGGCCTTCGAACTCGGCAAGAACGTCGCCACCACGCCGGGCAAGGTGGTGTTCCAGAACGACCTGTTCCAGTTGCTGCAATTCAACCCGACCACCAAAACCCAGTTCAAGCGGCCGCTCCTGATCGTGCCGCCCTGGATCAACAAGTACTACATCCTCGACCTGCGCGAGAAAAACTCCTGGATCAAGTGGGCGACCGACCAGGGCCACAGCGTGTTCTGCATCTCCTGGGTCAATCCGGACAATAAGCTGGCGAAGAAAACCTACGAGGACTACCTGACCGAAGCCTGCATGGTCGCCGTCGACCGCGTCTGCGAGCAGACCGGCGAAAAGGAAATCAATGCCGCCGGCTACTGCCTGGGCGGCACCCTGCTGGGCACCACGGCGGCCTACATGGCCGCCAAAAAGGACAAACGCATCGCCTCGGTGACCTTCCTGACGTCCATGCTCGACTTCTCGATTCCCGGCGAACTGTCCATCTTCATCGACGAGCAGCAGGTCAGCAACCTCGAAAAGAAAATGAACGCGCGTGGTTACCTCGAAGGCACCGAAATGGCCGGCACCTTCAACATGTTGCGCGCCAACGACCTGATCTGGTCCTTCGTCGTCAATAACTACCTGATGGGCAAGGCGCCCTTCCCCTTCGACCTGCTCTACTGGAACTCCGATTCCACGCGCATGCCCGCCGCGATGCACAGTTTCTACCTGCGCAACATGTACATGAAGAACCTGCTCAAGGAGCCGGGCGGCATCACGCTCGATGGCGTGGCGATCGACCTCTCCAAAATCAAGATTCCCGCCTACTTCATCTCGACCATCGAAGACCACATCGCCCCGTGGCAGAGCACCTACCTGGGCGCAAAACTGCTCTCCGGCCCGACGCGCTTTGTGCTGGGCGGCTCCGGCCACATCGCCGGCGTCGTCAATCCGCCGGCCGCCAACAAATATGGCCACTGGATCAACACGGGCAAGGCCATGCCGGAAGCGGCCGAGCAATGGTTCGACGGCGCCGGGCAGCATCCCGGCTCGTGGTGGACCGACTGGCAGGCCTGGCTGACCGCGCAAAATGACGAAACCGTGCCGCCGCGCGACCCCGCCAAGGGCAAGCTGAAGCCGCTGGAAGATGCGCCCGGCGGCTACGCCAAGCTCCGTCTCGACACGCAGAAGCCGGCGTGATGCAGGAAACGGTACGCGTCGTGCTGGACACGAACGTACTGCTTTCCCTGTTCGTCTTCGCCGACAGCCGCTTCGCGCCCTTGCGCGGCGAAGTGGCGGCCGGCCGCTGGCAGGCGCTCACCAGCGCATCCTGTCTGGCCGAGTTCCGGCGCGTGCTCGGTTATCCGCTCTTCGCCCTGACGGACGAGCAGCAGGCCGCCGCCTTCGCCGCCTATCTCGACCTGGTCAGCATCATCGACGCCCCGCCCCGGTCGGCAGCCCCGCTGCCTAAATGCCAGGACAAGGACGACCAGAAATTTCTAGAACTCGCCCGCGACGGCCTGGCCCACTGTCTGGTCACCGCCGACAAGGCACTGCTCAAGCTGCGCCGCGGCCAGCGCCTGGCCAACCTGTTCCACATCCTGACGCCCGACGAGGCGCTATTAAAAGTCGGCCACCCTCCCCCTCAATCCCTCTCCCGAGATGGGAGAGGGAAGCTGTCTGCCTCCTCTCTCCCCTTGCGGGAGAGAGGTCGGGAGAGAGGGATTGGCGGGACGGCGGCCTAGCATAATGTCATGAACGCACGCCGCGCCGATAACCTCGAAGTTCTGCACTGCGCGCCGCAAAACGCGCGGCCGGGCATGCCGCCGCTGCTGTTCCTGCACGGCGCCTATACCGCCGCCTGGTGCTGGCAGGAACGCTTCCTGCCGTTTTTCGCCGCCGCCGGCTTTCACAGTCATGCGCTGAGTCTGTCCGGGCATGGCGGCAGCCGGCGCCGCGACCATCTCGACAGCTACTCGATCGACGACTACGTCAATGACGTCGTCGAAGCGGTTGACCGCCTGCCTGAACCGCCCATATTGATCGGTCATTCGATGGGCGGCTTCGTGGTGCAAAAATACCTCGAACGCCACGCCGCCCCCGCTGCCGTATTGATGTGCTCGGTGCCCCCGCAAGGGCTGGCCGCATCGGCATTCGGCATGCTGTTCAACCGCCCCGGCATGCTCGCCGACCTCAATCGCATGATGAGCGGCCGGCAGGTGGCGCTCGACAGCCTGCGCGATGCCCTGTTCGCCCAGCCGGTCTCCGTCGATGACCTGATGCGCTACTACCGCATGGCCCAGCCGGAATCGCACCGCGCCATCTGGGACATGACGCTGTTCAACCTGCCGCACACGCAACGGGCGCTCGCCAACCTGCCCGATGGACACGACAATTTATTGATCCTGGGTGCGGAGCACGACCTGATCATCCCCGCCTCGCTGGTCGAGATGACGGCCCGCAGCTACAACGTCGCAGCGACCATCTATCCCGGCATGGGCCACGCCCTGATGCTCGAAGCCGACTGGAGAAAGCCCGCTCAGGACATCATCGACTGGCTGGAGCAGCAGGTCGGCCGGTAAAACGCCCGCCCCCTTCGCCCCCTCGCGGGGGTTTCTTAACGGGTCGCTTTGCTCGTTTATCACGGGGCGCTTCTTTTGGCAGCGGAGCGGGTTGCGGCTGGCGCCGCGTGCCGCGTTTGCTTGGGGCGGCCCGGCGCAAACGCTGCATTTTCACGTTAAGTTTGACTTTTGCCCTCCAGATGTGAGACAGTCCGGCCCCGCTTCGGTTGCCGGCGGTTGTTGCGCCGGCTGTCATCGATTTCTAGCCCCCCGCTTTTCAGGCTTTCTCCTGTTCGGCACATTCAGGTTGGCGTCGATGTTGATATAGACCCAACTTGCTCGCCATGTTCACATTTGGCCGAGGCGCTTTTCATTTGCCCACAGGAAAATCCATGACACGCTTTACCGAACTCGGCCTCGACCCGGCCTTTGATACCACGCTCGCCGCCCTCGGCATTACCGAACCCACCCCCGTGCAGACGCAGGCCATCCCGATTCTGCTCGGCCGCCGCGACCTGATCGCCACCGCCCCCACCGGCACCGGCAAAACCGCCGCCTTCCTGCTGCCCGCGATGCAGCGCATGATCGGCACGAGCCCCTTGCGTCTGGCCGGCCCGCGTGTCCTCGTGCTGACCCCGACGCGCGAACTCGCCCAGCAGGTCGCCAAGGCCGCCGTCGATTTCGGCCGCGCCCTGCCGCGCTGTCGCACCGTCTGCATCACCGGCGGCGAATCCTACATCCCCCAGAACAAAGCGCTCGCCGGTTCCTACGACATCCTCGTCGCCACGCCCGGCCGCCTAATGGACCAGATGAACACCGGCCGCATCGTGCTCACCAACCTGGAAGTGCTGGTGCTCGACGAAGCCGATCGCATGCTCGACATGGGCTTCGCCGACGACGTCCTGGCCATCGCCAAAAAGTTGCCGAAGGAGCGTCAGACCGTCTGCTTCACCGCCACGCTCTCCGACGACGTGCAGCGCATGTCGCGCCAGTTGCAGAACGACCCGCGGACCATCGCCGTGGCCAAGCCGGCGGCCGACCGCCTGCAGATCGACCAGCACGTGTTTTATGTGGATGACATTGGCCACAAGCGCCGCCTGCTCGATCACTGGTTGTCCGACGTCGGCATCAACCAGGCGCTGGTATTCACCTCCACCAAAGTCGCCGCCGAAGAGCTCGCCGCCTCGCTCGAAGCCGACGGCCATGCCACCGTCGCGCTGCACGGCGACCTGCCGCAAAAGCATCGCACGCGCATGATGAACGTGATGCGCCGCGGCCAGGCCCGCATCCTCGTCGCCACCGATGTCGCCGCGCGCGGCCTCGACGTGCCGGCGATCACCCACGTCTTCAACTTCGACCTGCCCAAGTTCGCCGAGGACTATGTGCACCGCATTGGCCGCACCGGCCGCGCCGGCGCCAGCGGCACCGCGATCTCCTTCGTCAACCGCAACGACGTGCAGGCCCTGCAAAAGATCGAACGCTTCATCGGCCACAAGGTGACGGTTTCCTCCGTAACCGGCATGGAAGCGCGCTTCAAACCGGGCCTGGGCAGCCCGCGCCCCGCCGGCAAGCCGGGTGGCAAGTTCGCCGGAAAACCCGGCAGCAAGCCCGCCTTCGGCAAATCGGCCGGCGCGAACAGATCGGGCACCAGCCAGAAGCAGCCGTGGCAAGACCGCAAGTCGGCGCATGCCACACCGCGCCATGCCGACCGCTCAGGCAGCCGAGGCAGCCGCAGCGGCTACGCCGACTAAGGCCGACCCAGAAAGTACCGCTGGCAGCCTGCTGTCAGCGCAAAGGGGCCGCATCGGAAGATGTGGCCCCTGTCATTTATGGCTGCCTGTGACGCGACTCCGGTCACTCTTCCAGCAGGCTGCGCAACATCCACGCCGTTTTCTCGTGCACCTCCAGCCGCTGCGTCACCAGGTCGGCGGAGGGCTGATCGTTGGCCTTGTCGAGCAGCGGGAACAGGTCGCGCGCGGTGCGGGCGGTGGCTTCCTGCGCGGCGACGAGCAGGCGGATCATTTCGGTGGCTTTGGGCACGCCATCCACTTCCTTGATCGAGGCGAGCTTGACGAATTCCTTGTAGGTGCCGGGCGCGGGATGGCCCAGCGCGCGGATGCGCTCGGCAATCTGGTCCAGCGCGGTCCATTGCTCGGTGTATTGCCCCATGAACATCAGGTGCAGGGTGTTGAACATCGGCCCGGTGACGTTCCAGTGGAAGTTGTGCGTCATCAGGTAGAGCGTGTAGCTGTCGGCCAGTAGGTTGGAGAGGCCGTTGGCGATTTTGGCGCGGTCGGCGTCGGCAATGCCGATGTCGATGCCGGCGGGTTTTTTGGTCTTGTTCTTCATGATGTTCTCCTGGTGGTTAGCGGTTGCGATGCGTGAATTCTGCGCCCCGGCAGGCGATTGTTCCAACGAATTACTTCAATGACGCAGATAGTCGCTGACTATTTCGCCAGTTCACTTAACTGCGCGGGTTCCGGGCAGCTTGCAATCGAGCAGGGCGCGGCGCATGAGGTCGATGGCCTGGTGGCGCGGAAAGCTCGCGCGCCAGACCAGGCCGATACGCCGCACCGGTGTCGGCTCGACAAAATGCTTCACGCGCAGCAGTGCATCGTTCTTCGGCAACTCATCCACCGCCGAGGATGGCATGACGGTGATGCCGATGCCGGACGCCACCATGAGCCGGATGGTTTCGAGCGACGAGCCTTCCAGCACCTGCGGGCCGCCCGCGCCGGCGCGGCTGCACAGGTCGAGCACCTGGTCGCGGAAACAGTTGCCGCGGCCGAGCATCAGCAGGGGTTCGTCGAGCAGCCGTCTGGCGTCGATCGTCTTCTGCTTCGCCCAGGGATGCGCCGCCGGCACCAGCACGCGGAATGCTTCTTCATAGACCGGCTGCGCCACCAGTCCCGGTTCTTCGATCGGCAGCGCCAGCACGGCGACGTCGAGCTCGCCGCTCTTCAGGGCGTCGACGAGCTTGGTGGTGAAGTTCTCCTGAAGGATCAGCGGCATCTTCGGCGCGCGCTCCCGCAGGAGCGGCACCAGCTTCGGCAGCAGGTAGGGGCCGATGGTGTAGATGGCGCCGATGCGCAGCGGCCCGGCGAGCGGGTCGCCCGCCGTGTCGGCCAGTTCCTTGATGCGCGCGGCTTCCGCCAGGACCTTGGCGGCCTGGCGCACGACCGGTTCGCCGGCCGGCGTGACGGTGATTTCGTTCTGGCCGCGCTCGAAAAGAATCACGCCCAACTCGTCCTCCAGCTTCTTCACCGCCACGGAGAGGGTGGGCTGGGCGACGAAACACTTTTCCGCCGCGCGGCCAAAATGTTTTTCGCGGGCGAGGGCGACGATGTAACGCAGTTCGGTCAGGGTCATAATGCCGCCTCCGTCGGGCCGCCCCAAGGAGGCGGACGCCCCCCCGTGGGGGGCAGCGAGTCGATTTTACGAGCGTGGGGGGCCATAATCATCATTATGCCGGATACGCCGCTGCCTTTCATCCAAGCCTTGCCCGACCCGACCCGCGTCGAGGTGGTGGAGACGCACATCTCCTGGGTGCTGCTGGCGGGCGAGTTTGCCTGGAAGGTGAAGAAACCGATCAAGTTGCCCTTCCTCGACTACAGCACGGTTGCGTTGCGGCGTGCTTGTTGCGAAGAAGAACTGCGCCTCAATCGCCGCTTCGCGCCGCAGATTTACCTCGATGTCGTCGACCTCGCTGGCGAGCCCGCCGTGAAGATGCGGCGCTTCGACGAAGCCCTGCGCCTCGACCATGTCTGCGCACACTGCGACCTGACCGGCGCCCACCTCTCGGCTTTCGCGCGTGATCTGGTGGCGTTTGAATCGCAAACCGCCGTCCCGCCAGAACCGGGCTTTGGCTCTCCCGCGACCATCCTGGCCGATGCGCTGGAAAATTTCGCTGAACTGGAGCGCCTGCTGCCCGATGCCGTCGGCCATCTGGCCCGCCTCAGGCAATGGACGACAGCCGAGTGGGCGCGGCGCGCAATGGATTTTGCGGAACGCAAGGCGGCGGGCCGGGTGCGCGAGGGGCATGGCGACCTGCATCTGGGCAATCTCGTGCTGCTCGAAGGACGCGTCGTGCCCTTCGACGGCATCGAATTCAATGCCGGTTTCCGCAACATCGATGTCGCCAGCGAAATCGCCTTCACCCTGCTCGACCTGCTCGACCATCAGCGCCCGGGGCTGGCCACCTGGCTGCTGTCCGAGTGGCTGGTCTGGAGCGGTGATTTCGCCGCGCTCACCGTGCTGCGCTTCTATCTCGTCTATCGTGCCATGGTGCGCGCCAAGGTCGCCGCGTTGCAGGAAAAGCGCGATGAGTGCCTGACCTATCTCTCCCTCGCCGCACGGCTGGCCGCCCCTCAATCGCCAAGGCTGACCATCACCTGCGGCCCCTCGGGCTGCGGCAAGACCTATGCAAGCAGCCGCCGTCTCGCCAGCGCCGACTTTCTGGATACGGTGCGCATCCGCTCGGATGTCGAGAGAAAACGCCTGTTCGGCCTCGCGCCATTTGACAACTCGGCCGCCAGCGGCGGTGCAATTTATACGCCAGAGGCGACGACGCGCACCTATGCGCGGCTGGCCGAACTGGCGGAGTGCTCGCTCACTGCCGGCTGGTCGGTGATCGTCGATGCCGCCTTCCTCAAGCGCGCAGAGCGCGACGAGTTTCGCGCCCTGGCAGTGCGGCTGGGCGTGCCGTTCGTGATCCTCGCGCCCACCGCCGCGCCCGAAGAGCTGGCCCGCCGCATCGCGCTACGGCAAAACGACGCCTCCGAAGCCACCGTCGCCGTGCTGGAACAACAACTGCGCTGGCTTGAACCGCTGGGCCCGGACGAAATCTAGCTCCCCTTCCGAGAGGAAGGGGCTGGGGGATGGCGGGCCTACAGCTCGCTGTAGCTGGCCCGCTCAAATCCCGCGCCGCGATCAAGCAAAGATTTGAGTTTGACCTGGCGGGTGGTCGCCTCCGTCCAGACTTCCACGATGCGCTCTTGCTTGAATCCGCCGGTCAGCAAAATGAGGCTGGCGGGCATGTCGAGCGCCTCCAGCGGCGGCAACAGAAATGCCGGCTTGTATTCATCCTGCTGCGCCATCACGCCGGTGTTGCGCACCGCCGCCGGAAGCGGCTCGCCCGGAATCAACTGGATGCCGGCCACCAGGTTGTCGGCGGTCACCTGCACCCAGCGCACCACGCCGAGCAACAGGCCGCTGGTTCCCGTCGGCTGCACGGCCACCATCTGGCCGATGCCCAGACGGCCGCCGGGCTGGGTCAGCGAGCGGACGAGCCGCAGCCCGCCGCTCGATTGATCGAGCAGTCCCCAATCCTCGACCACTTCCCAGCTTTCGAGCTGGTAGCCATGATTCCGGCTGTATTCCTCCTCGAAGCGCGAGGCGATCCGGCCAAAGGTGGCCAGTTCCTCGCGCTGGCGCCGCAGGTCGCCGGTGCTGGTGCTGCCGGGCGGCTTGAAGGCCTGGTGGCCGGACAGGTAATAGTGGATGACGTCGATGCCGGCGACGAAGCGGCAAATGCCGCGTAGCGGATGTCGCTCGTAGCGCCGCAAAATCCCGCCCTTGACCCAATGCGGATAAATGCGCCGCAGCACCTCGCCGCACTGCGGCTCTTGGCAGTCTTCACCCAGGCCCAGCCGGGCGGGGGTATCGGCGGGATCGCCCTTGGCCAGCAGGGTCAGGCGTCGTTTCAGGCTCTTGCGCAGTTCGGTCGTTTCCAGCCAGCGCGCGCCGGGGCCGCTCCCCGGCTTGAAGCTGGCCGGCGAACTGCTTTCCAGGTCGACGCACAGCGGCAGTGCGGGCGTCTTGAGATCAGGCGGCGTGGTCTGGATCTTGATCTTTCCCGCCCACAGACGCGCCCAGCGCATCACCCAGAGTTGCTGGCGCGGCAGCAGCTCATGCAGGCTGGCGGCCGAGCACAGCATCATCTCGCTGTAAGCCCCGGCCGGGGTCAGCGGATGAATGTTGCGCAGGCGGTCCAGGACGGCGGTCATGGCCACACCCAGGGCCTCGGCGCGCGCATACAGTGCATGGACCAGGCGCCAATGGGCCTCGCTCGGCTGGTGCCCGGAGCGCACCAGGTCGGCCTGGTCTTCGGCCAGCGCCGCCAGGGCGCGCTGGCAAATCAGGGCGGTCTGGGGAGCGAAGTCGGCTGGGGCGACGGGGGCGGCCTGACAGGCTTCGAGGCAACGCAAATAGCCGGTGGCGAGCGCCTGCCACAGGCCGTGGGCGGCGTCGAACGCCGCCTGGTCTGGCGGCGCAAGGGGCAGCGGCTTGCCGGAAAATTTCTTTTCGCCCTCTTCTTGCACGAAGTGAATCGCTTCGCGCAGCGCCTCCAGCATGGCCAGCCGGGTGTTGGCATCCAGCGTGTAGCGATTGAGCAGGTGCAACTGACGCAACAATTGGGCCTGGGCCTGAATCGGGCTCGATAGCGGCAGCGCTTTTTGCCAGACGCCGCATGCTTCGAGGCTGGTAAAGAGCGGCGGCTGCTCGGTGCTGGTCGGGGGTAGGTCGAATTTCATAATGGCGATTCTCCCAAATGGATCATGAACGCTGCACGGAGGTCGGCGCTCACAGGCTGCGAACGCAACGGAGACAGGGGGGGCTGGCGCACGGCCGCCGCCCAGATCGGCGCGGGGAAGTGGCTGTCGTCGACCCAGCGCGGGATGACATGCCAATGCAGATGCGGCACGACATTGCCGAGGCTGGCGAGGTTGATCTTGTCCGGCCGCACCACGGCGCGCACGGCGGCTTCGGTGGCGGCGACCACATCCAGCAGATGGCGGCGCTCGGCGGCAGTCAGGTCGGACAGCTCCCGCGCATGAGCCCGCCAGATGACCCGGCAAAAGCCGGGAAAAGCCTCAGCCTCGCCACCGCCGACGCGGACGACGCGGCAAACGTCATCCTGCCAGAGGAGTTCTCCGCCGAGGGAATCGCATAGCTCGCATGCGCTCATGAGGCGAAGATAACAAAAACCATCTCTTCGGGATAGCGATTGCGCGCATCCAGGGGAGCGAGGGTGGTTGCAGAACAACGCGCGCCGTGCCCAGCGCCTCGATCAAAGCCAGTCCGCGCCCATCCACCGTAAAGCTCTCGCCCGCACGCAGAAACACGTCGCCCGCCTGGCCCGCGCTGGTCAGCCAGACCCGCCCAGCGATGCATTCGATCCGCGCCGCCCCATCGATCCGCAGGGGACGATTGTGTTGCAGCGTAATTGTCTTGGCTACGGCCGACCTATCGGCCTTAACGCCCGCTTCGCGGGCATTAGCCTGCGCCGAAACTTCGCTGCCGTTCGTTTTCATGGCCACCTCCTGTTCGATGTGCTGCCAGTGTAGAGAGGCGGCGAAAAATGTTACAGTCTCAGGAAAGCGATATTGTGACCGTCACAGTTGATGCGATTGAAAACTGTAATGGTCATGGCTAACGGTAACTGTGCGGCTAAGGGGAACGCGGGGATGAGCGAACTGCGCTACGAAAAGCTGGCGGACGATATGGCCGGATTGATTGCCAGCGGAATCATGCGGGCGGGTGAGCGCTTGCCCTCGGTGCGGCGGTTGGCGCTGGAGCGGCGCGTGTCGATTTCGACGGCGGTGCAGGCGTTTCGCCAGCTCGAAATGCGCGGGCTGGTCGAAGCCCGGCCGCAATCCGGCTTTTTCGTGCGCGCCCGGCCGCAGGCCCTGGTGGCATCCGCCGGTCGCGGCGCGCCCGAAGCGCCGGTGGCGGTCGATTTGAACCAGCGCCTGGTGCGGGTGTTGCAGGCAATCACGCAGCCGGGCATCGTCCCGCTGGGTGCCGCCTTTCCCGCGCCGAGCCTGCTGCCGGTGGCGGCGCTCCACCGCCGCTACGCGAGCGTCGCGCGCCGTTTCCCCGGCCTCCTGGCGGGCGGCAGCCACGCCGACATGAACGACCCGCAACTGGTGCGCCAGATTGTGCGGAACTCGCTCGGCTGGGGCGGGCCGCTCGACCCGGACGAGATCATCGTCACCAATTCCTGCACCGAGGCCATGAGCCTTTGCCTGCGCGTGGCGACCCGCCCCGGCGATACCGTGGCCGTCGAGTCGCCCGCCTATTTCGTCATGCTGCAACTGATCGAGAGCCTGGGCCTCAAGGCATTGGAAATCCCCACCGACCCGGTCACCGGCCTGTCGGTGGCGGCGCTCGACCTGGCCACGCGCGACGGCAAGGTGGCGGCCGTGCTGCTGGCGCCGAATGCCAACAACCCCCTCGGCAGCGTGATGCCCGATGAGGGCAAGCGCAAACTGGCGGAACTGATGGCCGCGCGCAACGTGCCGGTCATCGAGGACGACATCTACGGCGACCTCTGTTTCGGCACGCAACGGCCGTGGCCGCTCAAGGCCTTCGACAAGGCCGGCAACGTCATGCTGTGCGCCTCGTTTTCAAAATGTCTGACGCCGGCCTTGCGCATCGGCTTTGTCGCGGCCGGAAAATTCCGTACGGCGATCGCGCTGCAAAGGACGCTGTCGAGCGGCGGCACCAACCCCATCACGCAGCGCGTGCTGGCCGAAATGTTCGAGTCGGGCGCCTACGAGCGCCAGGCGCGCGGGCTGCGGCGGCAGTTTCAAAATCAGGTGGAACAGATGATGGCGGCCGTCGCGCGCTACTTTCCGGCCGGCACGCGCGTGGCGCGGCCGCACGGCGGCCTGGTGCTGTGGGTCGAGCTGCCCAATGACATCGATACGGCGCAACTCTTCCCGCGCGCCATTGCCGAGGGCATCGCCTTCGTGCCGGGCGGACTGTTTTCGGCCAGCGGCCTGTATCACAACTGCCTGCGGCTCAACTGCGGCAACCCGTGGAGCGCGGCCATCGAGGCGGCGGTGAAGCGACTCGGCGAACTGGCGGCGGGCCAAATGTCATGAATGCCTCCAGCATCCTCCGCCTGCTGCTCCTCTCCGCCATCTGGGGCGGCTCGTTCATCTTCATGCGCGTTACCGTGCCGGCGCTCGGGCCGGTCATGCTGATGGAATTGCGCGTGCTGTTCGCGGCGCTGTTCCTCGCCGGCGTCGCGCAATTCATGAAAAGTCAGCTTGCCGCAGGCACGCACTGGAAGCACTACCTGATTCTCGGCTTCTTCAATTCCGCGCTGCCCTTCCTGCTGTTCGGCTATGCGGCGCTGACCCTGCCCGCCTCGCTGCTGGCGATTCTCAACGCCACCGCGCCGATCTGGAGCGCGCTGATCGGCGCGGTCTGGCTGCGCCACCGCCTGACGCCAAGAGCCTTCCTCGGCCTGTGCCTCGGCATCGTCGGGGTGGCGCTCCTGGTCGGCTTTGATCACGCGATGCTGCAACCCGGCGCGGAACTGGCGGCGGCGGCGGCGCTGGGGGCGGCGTTCTGTTACGGCATTGCCTCGCTTTACACAAAACAGGCGCGCGCCGTCGAGCCCTTCGCCAACGCCCACGGCAGCATGTGGGGCGCCACGTTGCTGCTGCTGCCCGCTGCATTTTTCTTCCCGCCGCCCGCACTGCCCGGCGGCGACATCCTGCTCGCCGTCGTCGTGCTGGGGGTCGTGTGCAGCGGCGTCGCCTACCTGCTCTACTTCCGCTTGATCGCCGAAATCGGCGCCGCGCCCGCGCTGACCGTCACCTTCCTGATTCCGCTGTTCGGCGTGCTGTGGGGCTGGCTGTTTCTCGACGAGGTGGTCGGCTGGCACACGCTCGGCGGGGCGTTCATCGTCATCGCCGGCACCGCGCTGGTCACCGGCTTTTCGCCAGCCATGTTGTTCGCGCGCAAGCTCAGTCCTCGCGAATAACCACCTCGCCGCGCAGACTGTGCGGCAGCGCGGCGGTAATCGTCACGTCGATAAACTGGCCGATCAGCCGTTCGCTGCCCTTGAAGTTGACCACGCGGTTGTTGGCCGTGCGGGCGGCGAGTTCGCTCGCATCCTTCTTTGCACGCCGCTCGACCAGCACACGCTGCACGGTGCCGACCATCGCCCGCGAGATCGCGCTGGCCTGTTCCTCGATGCGTTTTTGCAGCCGCATCAGGCGCTGGGTTTTCACATCCTGCGGCGTGTCGTCCGTCATCTCGGCGGCCGGCGTGCCGGGGCGCGGACTAAACAGGAATGAGAAGCTGGCGTCGAAACCGATCGCGTCGATCAGCGCCATGGTCTTCTCGAAATCTTCTTCAGTCTCGCCGGGAAAACCGACGATGAAGTCGGTGGACAGCGAGAGTTCCGGCCGCGCCGCACGCAGCTTCTTCACCAGCGACTTGTATTCCAAAGTCGTATAGCCGCGCTTCATCGCGGCCAGCACGCGGTCGGAGCCGGACTGCACCGGCAGGTGCAGGTGCGGCGCGAGTTTCGGCGTGCTCGCATGGACGTCGATCAGCCGCTGCGTCATCTCGCGCGGATGCGAGGTGGTGTAGCGGATGCGCTCGATCTCGGGCAGGGCGGCGAGCGTCTCGATGAGGAAGGCGAGATCCACCGCGTCCCCTTCGTGCGTCAGCCCCTGATAGGCATTCACGTTCTGGCCGAGCAGGGTGATTTCCTTGACGCCCTGCGCAACCAGCCCGGCCACCTCATTCAGCACGTCGTCGAGCGGCCGCGAGACTTCTTCGCCGCGCGTGTAGGGCACGATGCAGAAGGTGCAGAACTTGGAGCAGCCTTCCATGATCGAGACGAAGGCGCTGGTGCCGGCCTCGCCCTCGATACGCGCAGCGGGGAGGGTGTCGAACTTCTCGATCTCGGGAAAGGAGACATCGACCTGCGCGCGGCCGGAGGCGCGCCGCGCCGCGATCAATTCGGGCAGGCGATGCAGGGTCTGCGGGCCAAACACGATATCGACATAGGGCGCGCGTTCGATGATCGCCGCGCCCTCCTGGCTGGCGACGCAACCGCCGACACCGATGATCAGCTCCGGGTTCTGCTCCTTCAGCTTGCGCACCCGGCCGAGGTCGTGGAACACCTTCTCCTGCGGCTTCTCGCGCACCGAGCAGGTGTTGAAGAGAATGATGTCCGCCTCCTCGACATGGTCTGTCTTGACGACGCCAGCCGAGCCGAGCAGACCGACCATCTTGTCCGAGTCGTACTCGTTCATCTGGCAGCCGAAGGTACGGATGAAGACTTTTGTGGTCATGCGCGTCACCACTCAAACCCCAGCAGCCAATCCCTTGCGCAAGAGCTCGCCGACCAGTTCATTCAAGCCCATCTGCCTGACCACGGCCTGCGCCCGGATTTCCTCAGCCAGTTGTGCATCCAATTTGACAGCGAACGGGATCAGGCCCTTCGCCTGATCCAGCTTGCGTTGCTCCTTGCGATCAAGCAGCGCCCCTCCGGCGAAACGCTCGGGTGTGCCAGCAAGTTTCAAGCGGCTGTCGAGCTTGTGAGCCATGTTCTTTTCGAGATCGGTTCTTTTCATTTGGGGGGTCCGGGTAAGGGGTGGTGGATCATAAATTAAGGCTGTTTTGGCCGAACCGCTCGTTCAGGTCCTGAATAGTCTTGCGCTCACCGCGGACGTGCAAGAAAGCCCCCGCGCCGTCGGCGCGCTCCTTCAGCACCTGACAGTTCGAGAATATTTCGTTGCGCGATTGCTGTGCCGACCAGGGCAGAAAAAGTTCGGCTTCGGCGAGCCCCTGCTGGAAAAACCCGACGATCGCTGCGTGCAGCAACGCGATGTCTTCAGCATGGCGCGCGCTCATCACGATGCAATCGGGGAACTGGGCGCGCAACGCGGCGGCGCGTTCGGCTTGCGCCGCCGCGTTGCCAACATGGTCGATCTTGTTGAACACGCGGATGCGTGGCACGTCCTGTGCACCGATCTCGGCTAGCACCTTGTCGGTGACCGCGAGCTGCCGTTCGAACCCGGGATCGCTGGCGTCGATGACGTGGAGCAGTAGCGCTGCATCAAGCGCCTCCTCGAGCGTTGACTTGAACGAGGCGACGAGATCGTGCGGCAGATTCTTGATGAAACCGACCGTGTCGCTGACGAGCACGCGCGGCCGGCTCTCGGGCTGGAGGGTGCGCACGGTGGTGTCGAGCGTCGCGAAGAGTTTGTCCTCGACCAGCACTTCGCTGCCGGTGAGGGCGCGCATCAAAGTGGACTTGCCCGCGTTGGTATAGCCGACGAGCGCCACGTTGGCGAGCCCCTGACGCTCTTGCCGCCGCGCGCGCTGCGTCTCGCGTTCGACGTCCATCGCGGCGATCTCTTGCTGGAGCTCGGCAATCCGGTCGCGGATTTTGCGTTTATCCAGCTCGGTATGCGATTCGCCGGCGCCGCGACCACCGACGCCGCTGCGCTGCCGTCCTTGCGGCCCGGCGAGCTTGGCCGCCTCGCGCAGGCGCGGCGCCATGTAGCCGAGACGGGCGATTTCCACCTGTGCGCGGGCGGCGCGGGAGCGCGCGTTGCGGTGAAAGATCTCAAGGATGACCATGGTGCGGTCCATCACTTCGCAGCCAAGCTCTTTTTCGAGATTGCGCGCCTGCGATGGCGATATCTCATGATCGACGAAAATGACATCGATCTTGCCGGCCTCGGGATCGGCGGCGGCCTGGGGCATTTTCTCGAACGCGACGGGCGCGGGCTCGCTATCCACGAAGCTGCGTATCTCCTCCCGCTTGCCGGTACCCAGATAGGCTGTCGTGTCGAAACTGAGGCGATTCTGCGTGAATGTGGCGGAGATCGTGTAACCCAGGGTCTTGGCGAGGTCGCGCAATTCGGCCAACGAGGCCGCGAACTCGCTGTCGCTCACGTTCGGCAGCTGCACGGCGGCGACGACAGCGTATTTGGGCTTTTCTATTATTTCTTTTCGCATTCCGGGATTGCTTCTTGGAGGAGTCGGAGCCGGATAGTACCAATCGCCGATGGTGTTTGTGCTCAAGGCGGTGGTGGTAGTTCAGATCGTTGGCGCCCAGCGGGGCAATCCGGCGTTGCCGTTCCTGGCCTGGAGCACGCCGCCCCGCCAGCGCCGACTTTCAGTTTCCGGTATCGACGTTCCGCTGCAGCCAGAATTCCAGCAGCGCCAGATGCCAGAGCTTGCTGCCCTGGATGCGCGTCAGGTGTTTTTCCGGCGCGGCGAGCAGTTGCTTGACGTAGGCGCGCCGGTAGATGCCGCGCTGGCGGCAGGCTTGCGAATCGAGGATGCCGCGCATGAATTCGAGGAACTCGCCGCGCACGTACTTGAGCGCGGGCATGGGGAAATAGCCTTTCGGCCGGTCGACCACCGCGTCCGGCAGCAGGCCGCGCGCAATTTTTTTCAGCACATGTTTTCCGCCTGAACCGAGTTTCAGTTCCGCCGGCATCTGCGCCGCCAGCTCGACCAGATGATGGTCGAGGAAGGGCACGCGCGCTTCCAGCCCCCAGGCCATGGTCATGTTGTCGACGCGCTTGACGGGGTCGTCGGTGACCAGCAGCGTCGCCTCGGCGCGCAGCACCTGGTCGATGAAACTGTCGGCGAAGGGCTCGTTGAGCTTTGCCGCGAGCAGGGCGGAGCTGACATCGTCGACACGATAGGGGGCCTCGACCATGGTCGCGAATTCATCATGGTCGCGGTCGAAGTAGTGGGGGCGGAAGCGCTCGATGGGCGTGCCGCTCGTTTCCGCCGCCATGCGCTGATGCCAGGAATAGCCGCCGAACACCTCGTCGGCGCCCTGCCCGCTCTGCACCACCTTGACGGTGCGGGCGACTTGCTCGGATAGCAGGTAGAAGGCGACGTTATCCTGGCTCACCATCGGTTCGGCCATGCAATCGACCGTCGCGGGGATGTTGTGCAGCACTTCGGCATTGGGAATGCTGTACCTGTGGTGGCGGGTGCCGAAATGTTCGGCCACGGCATCCGAATATTCGAATTCGTGGCCGCGCTCTTCGGGCTGGTCCTCGAAGCCGACGGAAAAGGTCAGCAGATCGTGCACGCCCTGCTCGGCCAGCAGGGCGACCAGCAACGAGGAATCGAGCCCGCCGGAAAGCAGCACGCCCACCTTGACGTCGGCGATCTCGATGCGCCGTTTCACGGCTTCGGCCAGCGCGGCGCGGATCGCCTCGATCCACTGGGGTTCGGTGAGCGGTGTGACCGGGCGCTGCGCCTTGAGCGACCAGTAGCGGCGCTGCCTGGTCTGCCCGGCCGCGTCGATGGAAAGCGTCGTGCCCTGTTCCAGCTTGCGGATGCCCTGGAGGACAGTAAACGGCGGCGGCACGGCGGCATGCAGGGTGAATTGATGGTGCAGGGCGGTCGCGTCAATCGCCGTGTCGATGTCGCCGGCGGCGAGCAGGGCCTGCATGTTCGAGGCGAAGCGGAAAGCGCCGGCGAGCGGCGCGAAATACA
Source organism: Rhodocyclaceae bacterium (assembly GCA_030652245.1). GTDB lineage: Bacteria > Pseudomonadota > Gammaproteobacteria > Burkholderiales > Rhodocyclaceae > Sulfuricystis. Next base: position 24,730 of record JAUSBB010000032.1, read on the forward strand.
GCGGCTTGATGCCCAGACGGTCGCGCGCGAGGAACAGTTGCTGTTTCCTGCTGTTCCAGATCGCGAAGGCAAACACGCCATGCAGGCGTTCGACGCAGTCTTCGCCCCACTCGGCATAGGCGCGCAGGATGACTTCGGTATCACCGTCCGAAATGAATTGGTGGCCCAGGCCGTGCAGCACCACGCGCAGCTCGGGATAGTTGTAGATCGTGCCGTTGAAGACCAGCGCCAGCCCCAGCGCTGCATCGACCATCGGCTGGCGCGAGCGCTCGGAAAGATCGATGATGGCGAGACGGCGGTGCGCGACCGCCACCGGGCCATCGTGCCAGATGCCGGCCCCATCCGGCCCGCGCCGCGCCAGCCGCGCGCTCATGCGCTCGATGACGGCCAGATCGGGCTGCGTGCCGTCGAACCTCAGCTCACCGGCAATGCCGCACATTATTCGCCCGCCAGATGCAGCACCACTTCGCGCTGGTGCGCGCGGGTGCGATGTTCCCAGAGGAAGACGCCCTGCCAGGTTCCGAGGACCAGTTCACCATCGACCACCGGAATGCCGACGGAGGTCTGCGTCAACGCACTGCGGATATGGCCCGACATGTCGTCCGGCCCTTCGTTGTTGTGCCGCCAGCCCGGCTGGCCATCGGGCGACAAGCGTGAAAAATACGCCTCGAGGTCGTGGTGCACATCGGGATCGGCGTTTTCCTGGATCAGCAGCGAGGCCGAGGTGTGGCGGCAGAACACCGTCAGCAGGCCGGTGCGGATGCCGCTCTGGCGCTGGAAGTCGCGCAGTTGCGCGGTGATCTCGAACAGCCCGCGCCCGCTGCTGCGGACTGCGAGCCGGTTGGTTACTTGTTTCATCACCGCATTATCCCCCGGAGCGCTGGATTTTCGACAACGAAAAGTCGGCGCTGGCGAGACGGCGAGCGTGCAAACGGACAACAAAAGAACGGCGCCAACATGAAACAATGCCCGCATATGAACGCAGGAAACGCCACCACCGACAACCCGGTCATCTCATGCGCCAACTGTGCAGCCTGCTGCTGCCGGCTGGAAGTCATGCTGATGGGCGAGGATGACATCCCCGTTGAATACACCCGCGAAGATCAGTGGGGTGGATGGGTTATGCTGCGACTTGCCGATGGCTGGTGCGCGGCCCTGGATCGCCACACCCTGCGCTGCACCATCTACGCACAGCGGCCAACCATCTGCCGCGACTATCCGGCGGGTGACAGCGATTGCCTTGAAGAGCGCTCGCGCCACAAACTATGACCCGCCAGGAACAGGAAAAGACATGAAACCAATGACCTATGAAGAGCATCTCGATGAGGTAACCACGCTCATCACCGAAAAATACGGCATCGGCGATGAGGCAGCGATCCAGATGGTAATGCGCGCCCAGGCGGACAACTTCTTCAGCGGCCACGACGACGACCCGAAAATCTGCATGCTGGACCGCGCGCATCAGGACGCACGGGATGTCTTCAAGAAATATCAACAGGCGGCGCAATCGGGATCGAAGGCATCTGCGGCCAAGTTAAAATAGCCTGCTGCCTCCCCCGACTTCTGGAGAATTCCCTTGGGCAAAAAGCTTTATGTAAGCAACCTGGCTTACAGTGTCAGCAAGACCGATCTCGAACAGCTGTTTGCGCCGTTTGGCACACTGGGTTCGGTGCAGATCATTACCGATCGCGCCTCAGGGAAATCGAAGGGTTTCGGCTTCATCGAGATGGATTCCGACAGCGAGGCACAAGCCGCCATTGCCGGACTCGACGGCAAGGATGTTGCCGGTCGCGGCATGGCGGTGAGCGAAGCGCGCTCGCAGGAAGCGCGGAGTAGTAGTGATGGCAGCCGGAGCGAAGATTCCGCCAGCGGCTAGCCTGGCCGGATTGCCGCAATTTTTACCCTATCAATCAAGGAGGCTTCTTGGCCAAACCAAACTATCAGTTCGAAAAACGCCAGAGAGATCTGGCGAAGAAAAGCAAGCAGGAAGAAAAGCGGCGGCAAAAGCTCGCGGGCAAGGCCGCCACCGATGGCGGTGGGGGCAGTGTCGCGGCGGATTCGTCCAGCGCCGATGTTGCTGCTGTAGCAAACCCCGCGGAACCTCCCGCCAAGTAGCGCGGGATCCGTTACCTTCAACGGATCCCGCCCGCTCAGCCTATTTGATCCCCAGCGCCTTCGCAACGCCCCTGCCGTAGGCCGGATCGGCCTGCGCGCAATTGCGAATGTGGCGGATCTGGATCTCGCGTGACGCCGCGCCGATCGAGCGCGCCGTGTTCTCGAACAAGACCTGCTGCTGCGCCGGGCTCATCAGACGGAACAGCGCGCCGGGCTGCGAGTAGTAATCCGTGTCCTCGCGGTGGTTCCAGTGATCGGCCGCGCCATCGAGCGCCAGCGGCGGCTCGCTGAAGTCAGGCTGCTCGGCCCATTCGCCCTTGCTGTGGGCTCATAACCGAGCGTGCCGCCATGGTTGCCGTCGACCCGAGGCTACAATCAGTCGATTCGGCCCACTCACAAGCTCACAAGGCGTCACCATGGCCCACCTGTTCGAACCCCTGAAACTGCACGCATCGCTACATTCCTGGGGCACGCCCGACTTCGCCGCCACGCTCAAGCGCGAACTGGCGGACCACGCAGCCGCACTGCCGCTGCAGCAGGCGCTGACGACAACCAGCGCCGTGGCGGACGACGCCATCGAAGTGGTTTTCCTCGATGCAACTGCCGACGGTAATTGCATTCACGCAAAGGTGGGCATCTTCTGCGGTGGCATTCTCGCCGGCTGCTCCTGCGCCGACGATCCGACGCCTATCGAACCGCAAACCGAGTATTGCGAAATGTTGCTTGTCATCGACAAAGCGACCGCCGAAACGATAATTCGGCTGGCTGGATAGACCCAACCAGTACGACATCACGCAATCTTGTCGATCAGTTTCTTGATAGTTGCAAGGGGGTCGATACCCAGCACCCGCGCGACATCGAGATATTCAACGACATCCAGGCGGCGCTCGCCTCTTTCATATTTGGAAACATAGCTCTGCGGCTTGCGCAGCCGCCCGGCTACCTCGACCTGCGTCAGACCGACGCGCTCTCGTTCAGCGGCAAGCAATGCTCTGAACGAGGCATATCGGGGATCGTGCAGTGGATTGGGCATCCGCGCACAGTAATAACCTATTGCAGGTTATCCCATATTAGGTTATCGTTACCGCATACAGAGAAGCGGAAAGATCATCCGGTAAAGGGAAAAAATGAAGGAGGAGTCGGGCCAGCGCGTACTGGTGGTGGATGACGAGCCAATCAATCGGGCGATAGCCGCCTGCATGCTCGGCGAAATATGTTGTCTGACGGTCGATCAGGCAAACAATGGCATGGAAGCCGTGGAAATGTCGCGGCGCGAGTCATACGATCTCATCCTGATGGATATGCAGATGCCGGTGATGGACGGCCCGGAGGCCACCCGGCAAATCCGCCGGATCCCCGGACGGCAGGCAGTCCCGATCCTCGCCTTCACCGCCAATGCGTTGGATGAGGCTCGGGAATGCTGCCTTGAAGCAGGCATGAACGATTTCCTTGCCAAACCCGCAATACCCGAGGTTTTCCGCGCCACACTGCTGAAATGGCTGGGGCGGCACGAATCCCGACTAGAAGACCGATCCTAGAGCAGCACGCGCTCGATGCCGCCGGCGTTGGCGGCATTCACGTAGCGGTCGAGCCAGTCCTGGCCGAGGATGTGACGCGCGAGTTCGACGACGATGTAATCGGCCTCGATGGCGGCATCCTCGCGGTAGCGCGACAGCCCTTGCAGGCAGCTCGGGCAGCTGGTGAGTATCTTGGTGGTTTGCGGTGCCGTCTCGCCAGCGCCGAGTTTCTGCAACTGAGCGACGCCCGCCTCGATTTCCTGCTGCTTGCGGAAGCGTACCTGCGTCGACACGTCCGGGCGCGTCACGGCGAGCGTGCCGGATTCGCCACAACAACGATCGGACAGTGTGACGGGTTTACCCATCAAGGTGCTGGCGACCTTGGTCGGGTTGTGCGACTTCATCGGCGTATGGCAGGGATCGTGGTAGAGATACTGCGTGCCTTGCACGCCGTCGAGCTTCACGCCCTTCTCCATCAGGTACTCATGGATATCGAGGAGTCGGCAGCCGGGGAAAATGCGTTCGAATTCGTATTTCAGCAACTGGTCCATGCAGGTGCCGCAACTGACGATCACCGTCTTGATGTCGAGATAGTTGAGCGTGTTGGCGACGCGGTGGAACAGGACGCGATTGGCCGTGGTGATCGCGCGCCCCTGGTCCTCGTCGCCCGACGAGGTCTGCGGATAGCCGCAGCACAGGTAGCCGGGCGGCAGCACCGTGGTGGCGCCGACATGCCAGAGCATCGCCTGGGTGGCGAGACCGACCTGCGAGAACAGGCGTTCCGAGCCGCAGCCGGGGAAATAAAACACGGCATCGGCTTCTTCGCTCGTCTGCCGCGGGTCGCGGATCACCGGAATCAGCGCGCTGTCCTCGATGTCGAGCAGGGCGCGCGCGGTGCGGCGCGGTACGTGGGCCGGCAGCGGCTTGTTAAGAAAGTGGATGACCTGCGTCGCAACGGTAGGCCGGCCCAGCGAGGCGGGCGGATGGCGCACGGTGTTCTGCGTCAGCCCGAGCAGCTTGGCGGCCCAGTGGCCGAAGCGCTGGGCGCGGTAGCCGAGGTCGATCATGCCGGCCTTCATGGCTTTGATGGTGGTCGGGTCGGTGGCGGTGAGAAAGGCCATGGCGAGCCGGGTGCCGGGCGAGCTGCGTTTTTTGCCCTGGGTGCGCAGGAAGTTGCGCATGGCGATCGATACGTCGCCGAAATCGATGTCGACGGGGCAGGGCTTCAGGCACTTGTGGCAGACCGTGCAGTGCTCGGCGACGTCGGAAAACTCCTCGAAATGCTTGAGGGAGATGCCGCGCCGCGTCTGTTCTTCATAGAGGAAAGCCTCGACCAGCAGACCAACGCCGAGAATCTTGTTGCGCGGCGAGTAGAGCAGATTGGCGCGCGGAATATGAGTAGAGCATACCGGCTTGCATTTGCCGCAGCGCAGGCAATCCTTGATCGAATCGGTAATGCGGCCGATGTCGGACTGCTCCATGATCAGCGATTCGATGCCCAGCAGGGC
>JAUSBB010000093.1 GCA_030652245.1 Rhodocyclaceae bacterium
CGATAAGACTGTGCCCGGTCTCATGAAGGAGAATAAAAATCAGCTCGGAAGCAAGAATTTCTCCAATCTGTTGAGACGAAAACTGTTTACCGAACTTGTTGGTTATCCGGTTGACGTTGTCACTAATGAGTTCGTAGCAGAGGGTGATGGACTTTTGGCTGGAGGAGTAGAACGCATTAGAACTGCCGCAGGACGCAGCGACTATGGGTATTGTTCGATCCACCCTAACAACGCGGTTAAGAAGGCCGACAAGGTCCTCTAGCAATCTCCTTTCCCTGAGTAGAGTAGCTATTGGCGCATCTGCTATTGTTTGAGCCGGGCTGTACACAGGGGTGTACTCGGCGAATACCGGTGAGGTCAGCAAGGCAAGCAGGCAGAGTAGTCGTCGCATATATCATCCCTATTCCAGAAACGCCTATGACGTCAGAAAGTTTACGCTGGATAGGTAGGATTGGCGAGAAAACAAACTCCCGGCAGCGGAAAAAGAGGACGCTACCCTTTTTCGTTCAGGCGCGCAGCGCCAGATGCGCGATGAAGCCTGAGCGCGATTCGCCCGCCGACTTTGCCGCTGCGTCGATGCGGCGTAGGACGCGGGCGGGCAGGGTGATGTTGATGCGCTCCGCCTTGTCGGAGAGTTGCGCGAGATCGACACCCACCACCGCCCAAATCCACCCGGCAAACTCCGGATTGGCCTGATGATCGGCAATGGGGCGGGGTTCGGGAACCGCACCGCCATCGTCGATCACGGTTTCCAGCCAGAGTTCGATGGCTTCCTTGGCGTTGTCGATGGCCTCGTCCAGCGTGTCGCCGGCCGAGAAGCAGCCGGGCAGGTCCGGTACCGCGACGCCGAAGGCGTGGCCGGCATCGCCGGGTTCGATTGCTATGGGATATTTCATCGCTGGCTCCTTTGTGTGCCTCATACGCACTACCGTACCGATTGTCGCCGTCCCGCCAGCGCCGATTTTTGGTGGTCTCTGTAACGGATGCGCCGATTAAAAAATCGGCAATTGCGCGACTTTGCGCTATATTGCACCAATAGTATGATTTATTGTGCATTAATTCAAGATTTCAAGGTGACCCATGGCTACCGTTCGCAAGACCATTACGCTGACCGACCAGCAAGACGGCTGGATCAAATCGCAGATCGAGGCTGGGCGCTACACCAATGACAGCGAATTTATTCGCGATCTCATCCGGCGCGAGCAAGAGCGCAGCGCCGAGATCGAGGTGCTGCGCGCCGCCCTGATGGAGGGCGAAAATAGCGGCGAGCCGCAGATTTTCGACGTTACGGCATTCAAGCGGCGCATGCACGCCACGCATGGCTGAATATCGCCTCACCCCGGCAGCGGAACGCGACCTTGAAAATATCTGGCTCTACACTCGGCGGCAATGGAGCACGGAGCAGGCTGATCGCTATACCGCGATTTTGGCGAATGCGTTCGCCGAGCTGTGCCTAGCGCCGAAAACGGCGCCGCGCTGTGACGACGTCAGCAGCGGCTATCGCCGTCGCAGCGCGGGGCGGCATATGATCTATTTCCGTGTCACGGATTATGGCATTGCCATTGTTCGCGTATTGCATGACCGAATGGATGCGCCACGCCACTTGTAGTCGGAAAGTCGTGACGTTTTGTCACGAGTTGAAACGCGCAGCCCCGGCAGGACTTATTCGAGATGCGTATCGAGGCCGGATTCGGCCATTTCGGCGGCGCGCAGTTGCGCCTTGGCCTTGTTCAGCGTTTCCTGCCATTCGCTGTCGGGGTCGGAGTCGGCGACGATGCCGGCGCCCGCCTGCACGTAGATGCGGCCGTCCTTGACGACTGCCGTGCGGATGGCGATGGCGAGGTCCATGTCGCCGTTGAAGCCGAGATAGCCGACGCTGCCCGCGTAAATGCCACGTTTTGTCGGCTCCAGTTCGTCGATGATTTCCATCGCGCGCACCTTGGGCGCGCCCGAGACCGTGCCGGCGGGGAAGGTGGCGCGCAGCACCGAGACCGGGCCTTCGTCGTCCTTCAGTTCGCCTTCGACGTTGGAGACGATGTGCATGACGTGGGAGTAGCGTTCGACGGCGTATTGCTCGGTGACTTTCACCGTGCCGGTTTTGGCGATGCGGCCGACGTCGTTGCGGCCCAGGTCGAGCAGTTGCAGGTGCTCGGCGCGCTCCTTCTCGTCGGCGAGCAGTTCCGCCGCCAGCGCGGCATCCTCGGCGGCGGTGGCGCCGCGCTTGCGGGTGCCGGCGATGGGGCGCAGGGTGATGCGTTGCTTGCCATCCTCGCCCTCAAGCCGCACGAGGATTTCCGGCGAGGCGCCGACGACCTGGAAGTCGCCGAAGTCGAAGAGGAACATGTAGGGCGAGGGGTTGAGCGTGCGCAGCGCGCGGTAGAGCGCCAGCGGGCTGGCGCTGAAGGGCTTGCTCATGCGCTGGCTCAACACCACCTGCATGACGTCGCCATCGATGATGTATTGCTTGGCGCGGCGCACGGCTGCCTTGAAATCCGCTTCGGGAAATTCGAAAGTCGGCGCTGGCGAGACGGCGGCCTGGTCGGCGGGCAGTTGCACCGGGGCGCGGAGCTTGGCGAGCAGTTCCTTCAGCCGCGCCTGCGCGTGCCGCCAGGCACCGGGGAAACCCGGCTCGGCATAGACGACGAGGGTGAGCTTGCCCGACAGGTTGTCGACGATGGCGATTTCTTCCGACAGCAGCAGCAGGATGTCCGGCACGCCGAGCGGATCGGGTTTGTTGGCGTTGGCGAGCTTGGGCTCGATGTAGCGCACCGTGTCGTAGCCGAACACGCCGACCAGACCGCCGCAGAAGCGCGGCAGGCCCGGCAGGTCGGGCACCTTGAAGCGCGCCATGAACTCCGAGATATACGACATCGGATTGGTGTGCTCGCGCCGCTCGGCGACACGGTTGCCGGTCAGCAGCAGGATGGTCGAGTCGGTGACGGCGATGCGCGTCGGCGTGGTCAGGCCGATGAAGGAATAGCGGCCAAAGCGTTCGCCGCCTTGCACTGACTCAAGCAGATAGGAATGCGGGCCTTCGGCGAGCTTCAGGTAGATCGACAGCGGTGTGTCGAGGTCGGCGAAGGTTTCGAGGGTGACGGGGATGCGGTTGTAGCCCTCAAGGGCCAACCGTTCGAAATCGGCTTCTGTCATGGGATTGTGATGCGCTGGGCGGCTTCAAGAATCGAGCCGACTATAGCATCGGCGGCCAGCCCTTGCACGTCCTGGCCTTCGTTGTAGCCGTAGGGCACGAGGAAGACCTGGCAGCCCGCCGCGCGCCCGGCCTTGAAGTCATGCACCGAATCGCCGATCAGCAAGGTGTCGGCGGGCGAGACATTCATGCGCCCGCAGGCCCAGACCACCGGCATGGGATCGGGCTTCGGCTTCGGCAACTGGTCGCCGCTCACCGTCACGCTCATGTAGGGCGCGAGTCCGGTGCGTTCGAGCAGGGGCAGGGTGAAAGCTTGTGCCTTGTTGGTGATGACGCCGAGCGGTAGACCCATGGCCTTGAGCGCCGCGATGCCTTCCATGACGCCGGGAAAGGGTTTGGCGGCGCGGCCATTGAAGTGTGCGTAATGTTTCTTGAAGCTGGCGAGCGCGTCGTCTGGCGGTGGTGCGGGATCGTCCGCCGCCTCCAGCTTGCCGGCCAATACGCGCTTGACCAGATTCGGGATGCCGCGCCCGACATAGGCGCGGATGTCCAGGACGGCAACCGGCGGCCGGCCGAGATCGGCCAGCATGCCGTTGGCGGCGGCATGCAGGTCGAGCACGGTGTCGAGCAGCGTGCCGTCCAGGTCGAGCAATACCGCCTGGACTGAAATCATCAGACTTTTGCCAGTTCAGCGCGCATCGCGGCAATGACGCTGTTGTAACGCTGCGGGTCGCTGTCCTTGCCGGCGCCGAAGATGGCCGAGCCGGCAACGAAGGTGTCGACGCCCGCGCGTGCCACTTCGGCGATGTTGGCCGGGCCGACGCCGCCGTCGATTTCGATGTTCACCTTGAGGCCCCGATCGTCGATCATCTTGCGCACGGCACGCGCCTTGTCGAGCACGTAGGGGATGAACTTCTGGCCGCCGAAGCCGGGGTTCACCGACATCAGCAGCACCATGTCGAGCTTGTCGA
>JAUSBB010000034.1 GCA_030652245.1 Rhodocyclaceae bacterium
GTTTCCATCAGCTTTTCGGTGCCGCGATGGAGCAGGCCGATATGCGGATCGGCACGCACGACCACCTCGCCATCGAGCTCCAGCACCAGGCGCAACACCCCGTGCGCCGACGGATGCTGCGGGCCAAAGTTGATCGTGTAGTTCTTGATTTCAGCCATGGCCGCCTACCATGCCGTAATTTTCCTCGCGCACGATGCGCGGCGTATTTTCGCGTGGCTCGATGGTCACCGGCTGGTAAACCACGCGGCGCTGCTCCGGGTCGTAGCGCATCTCGACATAACCGAAAATCGGGAAATCCTTGCGGAAGGGATGACCAACGAAACCATAATCGGTCAAAATGCGGCGCAAGTCGTTATGGCCGCTAAACATGATGCCGTAGAGATCGAAGGCCTCGCGCTCGAACCAATTGACGCCATTCCAAACATCCATCAATGAATCGACAACGGGAAAATCATTATCCGGCGCAAAAACGCGCAGGCGCAGACGCCAGTTGTGGGTCAATGAAAGTAATTGACTGACTGCGGCAAAGCGCAACGCACCTGCCCTGCCCGCGCCGGTAAATGCGACCTCGCCATAGGATGCGTAATCGACGCCGCATAGATCCATGGCCTGCTCGAAGCGCAGATCGACATGGTCGCGCAAGGTGTTCGCCACTGCCAGATAGTCGGCAGCGGCCACTTCCAGAGTGACCTCGCCGCGATCGACGGTGAGGCTAGCAACACGCTCACCCAGCACATCCCGCAAATTCTGACAAAGTCTGTCCAGCTTGGCGCTCATTTGGAAGGCGTTCTAAAAATTGTTGGGCGATTCATCGGGCGATGGTGGAAGTGCGCGTGATCTTGTTCTGCAACTGGATGATGCCGTAGAGCAAGGCCTCGGCCGTCGGTGGACAACCCGGCACATAAATATCGACCGGCACGATGCGGTCGCAACCGCGCACCACAGAATACGAATAGTGATAGTAGCCGCCGCCATTGGCGCAGGACCCCATCGAGATCACCCAGCGCGGCTCGGCCATCTGCTCGTAAACCTTGCGCATGACCGGCGCCATCTTGTTGGTCAAGGTGCCGGCCACAATCATCACGTCTGCCTGACGCGGACTGGGACGGAACACGATGCCGAAGCGGTCGAGGTCGTAACGCGACACGCCCGTGTGAATCATCTCGATGGCACAACAGGCCAGGCCGAAAGTCACCGGCCACAGTGAACCGGTACGCGTCCAATTAATGAGCTTGTCGAGGGATGCAGTAACGAAACCCTCTTGCAGCACGCCTTCGATGCTCACCGGCCTACTCCCAATCCAATGCGCCCTTAGCCCAGGCGTAGATGTAGCCGACGAGCAGGATGGCGATAAAAACAAGCATCTCGATGAACCCGAACATCCGGATGGCTTCGGTATTCACGATCTCCTGGTAGATCGAGGCCCACGGGAAGAGGAAGGCGATCTCGAGATCGAAAATGATGAAGATGATGGCGACCAGGTAATAACGCGCATCGAATTTCATGCGGGCGTCTTCGAAGGCCTCGAAGCCGCACTCGTAGGGAGAGAGTTTTTCCGGGTCTGGCCGGTGGGGGCCTACCAGTCGGCCAACGATCAATGGCACACAGCCAAAAATCAGGGCGACAATGACGAAAACGAGAATCGGGAAATAGTTTTCCAGCATTCTTTGATTTGCGCCGCGCCGCGGTTTTCACCGCAACCGCGCTGCTCAACTCCGAAAAATTAACCTCGAAAAAATCTGGTGCCGACGGCGAGACTCGAACTCGCACAGCTTTCGCCACTACCCCCTCAAGATAGCGTGTCTACCAATTTCACCACGTCGGCGGACGTTGTCTTGCGGTACTGCTCAACCGTCACTCACTGCCTGTTGCGCTCCAGTAACCGAGCAGCAAAATTTAACGGCGCGAGTGTATCGCAAGGCTTGTTGGTGCGGTGCAAAAAAATCGATCATGGAACAAAAAAAAGTAATTGCAACATCCTGATGAACACGCTGCCGCATTCAAGCGCTCACCGAGCGATGCACCGCTTTACTCCGTCGCGCCGTCCGCAAACGGCTTGGCCGCGCGGTGCATGCCGATCATGCCCGCCAGCAGCGACTTGGCGACGACATCGCGGTAACCCTGCTCGCGCAGCACCTGGGACAGTTCTTCGGCCGAATAGAACAGCTCGATCGCGTCGATGAAGTACTTCTTGACGCCCCAGGCCGCCGAACCGCTACGAAAAAACAAACCGGTGACCGCCAGGCTGCCGCGCAAATAGGCGTAGTAAAGCTTTTCGACAATGGGATTGCCGGGGCGCAGCATGTCGCAGTGATGGAAGCGTCCACCCGGCTTCAGCACCCGATGGATTTCGGTGAACAGATCGCGCACCCGCAAGTGCCGCGATGCCCATTGCAGCGTGACCACGTCGAAATGATTGTCGGGGAAAGGCAACACATGCACGTCGCCGATGTTGCTGCGAATCTTCAGGCCGCGCGCCGCCGCCCGCTGGCGGCCAACCTCCTGCATCGCCGCGCTGCGATCCATGGCGTGCACTTCGAGGCTGGGTTCGCGCTCGAGCAGCGCAATGCCAACTGCATTGGTGCCGGCGCACACGTCGAGCACCCGCTGACCGGGGCGCAGTTCGACCAGGGACATGAAGTTGCGCAAAAACCAGCTCCACAGGCCGAAACTGGCCACGCGGTTGGCGCGATCGTAATAGGGAGCAACATCGACGAAAACGTCATGCAGGTCCTCTTTCCAGACCGTGCCGAAGCGCTCGGCGCGCAGTTGTTCGCGAACGGCAAGGGGTGGCGGGCTCATGGTAATTGCCTAAAAATTATGTTGATGATTATTTCGGAATGTCTTGCGACTTCGAGCCATCCGGTGCCGGAACAACGGCGGGCGCACTGCTCGACGGCGCCTGTTGCACGGCTTTGTCCATCACGCTGCCGCCCACGGTGGTCGGCTGCTTGCTCGCCATGTAGGCCAGGCCCAGGCTGGTCAGAAAAAAGATCGTCGCCAGCACCGCCGTGGCGCGCGACAGAAAGTTGGCCGAACCGGTGGCGCCGAATAGACTGCCGGAAGCGCCGCCGCCAAAGGCTGCGCCCATGTCGGCACCCTTGCCATGCTGCATCAAGACCAGGCCAATGACGGTCAACCCGACCAGGATATGCGCGGTCAGGGTTATCGTGAATAAGACATCCATGAGTATTCCTTTGTAATTTAGACTGCTGCGGCGCAGATGGCGGCGAAATCGGTCGCCACGAGCGCCGCGCCGCCGATCAGGCCGCCGTCGATATCAGGCCTGGTCATAAGTTCACGGGCATTACCCGGTTTCATGCTGCCGCCGTAAAGAATGCGCAGGCCCGCTGCCACGTCGGCATCTTCCCGCGCAACGCGCTGACGAATCAAGGCGTGCACCTCCTGCGCCTGCTCGGGCGACGCGGTGCGCCCGGTGCCGATCGCCCACACAGGTTCGTAGGCGACCACGGCCTGTCCCAGCGCGGCCACACCACAGCGCGCCAGCACGGCATCGAGCTGGCGCGTCACCACTTCGGCGGTGACGTTGCTTTCACGCTCGTCGAGCGTTTCGCCGACGCAAAGGATGGGGATGAGACCGGATTTCAATGCCGCCTCGAACTTGGCCGCCACCACGACATCGGTATCACCGTAGAAGCTGCGGCGCTCGGAGTGGCCAACGATCACATAACGGCAGCCGAAATCCGCCAGCATCGCCGCGCTGACCTCGCCGGTGTACGCGCCCTGGACATGCTCTGACACATCCTGCGCGCCCCAGGCGACGTTGCTGCCCAGCAAGGCGCCACGCGCCTGGTCGAGGTAGGGATATGGCACGCAAACGGCCACATCGGCGGTCAGACCCGCCACCCCTTGACGCACGTCTTGCAGCAAAGCGGAATTGGTCGCCAGACTGCCGTGCATCTTCCAGTTTCCTGCAACGAATTTTTTGCGCATGGCTTCAACTCACCGTGTCCGAAAACCCGCGATTATAACGACCGCGCCCGGCCCCGGTCAATTTCATACCGGGTAGTGGCTACGGCCGGCGCTACGCGCCTTAACGCGGGCCTTGCCCGCATTAGCCTGCGCCGCTACATAACGGGAAGGTTCAGCCGAACCTTCCCGTTATGTAGTCCTCGGTCTGTTTTTTCTGCGGCTTGACGAAGACCTGGTCGGTCACGCCGAACTCGACGAGCTCGCCGATGTACATGTAGGCGGTGAAATCGGAAATGCGCGCCGCCTGCTGCATGTTGTGGGTGACGATCAGGATCGTCACCTTCTCCTTGAGCTCGGTGATGAGCTCCTCGATGCTCGCGGTGGCGATCGGGTCGAGCGCGGAGGTGGGTTCGTCAAAAAGAATGATCTCGGGGTCGGCGGCCAGGGCGCGGGCAATGCACAGACGTTGTTGCTGACCACCGGAAAGATTGGCGCCCAGGTCGTTCAGCCGGTGCTTCACCTCATTCCACAGTGCCGCCCCCTTCAGCGAATGCTGGACGCGATCTTCGAGCTCGCTTTTATTGGTCATGCCGCGCACGCGCAGGCTGTAGGCGACGTTTTCAAAAATCGACTTGGGAAAGGGGTTCGGCTTCTGGAACACCATCGAGATGCGCATGCGCACCTCGATCGGATCAACCTCCTGCGCCAGCAGGTTGGTGTTGTCCGGTTGCATGATGATCTCGCCCTGATAGCGGTTGCCCGGATACAGATCATGCATGCGATTGAACGAACGCAACAGCGTTGACTTGCCGCAGCCCGACGGTCCGATCAAGGCGGTCACCTTTTTGTCATAGACCGGCATGTTGATGTCTTTCAGCGCCTGGAAATCGCCGTAATGGAAGCCGAAGTTGCGGCATTCGGCCTTGATCGCCAGATTGGCGTGGGCGGAGGCATTGGAGGCAGTTGCGTTGTTCATGGCGGAATGTTTGGTCAAGTTGTGATCACCACGTGATGTTTTTGCGCAGGCGGTAGCGCAGCCAGATCGCCGTGCCGTTCATGGCCAGCGTCATCAGCACCAGAATGAAGCCGGCGGCGGCGGCATTGGTCTGGAAGGCAGCTTCGGGGCGGGATGTCCAGTTGAACATCTGGATCGGCATCACCGTAAACGGCGCGAACAGCCAGTCGAGCAGTCCCGCCGGCGGCACGCCGGTGAAGGGCAACGGCGGCAGGAAAGCGATGAAGGTCAGCGCGCCGATGGTGATGATGGGCGCGGTCTCGCCGATGGCGCGGGCCATGCCGATGATGACGCCGGTGAGGATGCCGGCCGAGGAATACGGCAGGATGTGATCCTTCACCGTCTGCCAAGTCGTCGCGCCGCAGGCATAGGAGCCTTCGCGGATGATCTGGGGGATGGCCCGGATCGCCTCGCGCGTGGCGACGATCACCACCGGCAGGATCAACAGCGCCAGCGTCAGACCGGCCGAGAGGATGCTCTGGCCGAAGCCGAACTGATAGACGAACAGGCCGAGCGCCAGCAGGCCATAGACGATGGAGGGCACGCCGGCGAGATTGGTGATGTTGATCTCGATCACGTCGGTCAGCCAGTTCTTCGGCGCGTACTCTTCGAGATACACACCGGCCGCCACGCCCAGCGGCACGGCCGCCAGCCCGGTGACGAGCATCACCAGCAACGTGCCGACCCAGGCCGACAGGATGCCGGCATGCTCCGCGCGACGCGAGGGGAAGTTGGTGAAGAAATTGGCATCGATGCGGCCCATGCCCTGAATCGCCATGTCGACGAACAGCGTCATGAAGGTCAGCACGCCGACCATCAGGGCGAGAATGCCGAGCACGCCGAAGAAGGCGTCCCAGCGCTTGGCGCGGCGGATGATGTCGCGGATGGCTTGGATATCCTGGGTTTGCATCATCTCAGTACACCTCGCGGAAGCGCTTGCGCAGCCAGTGGCCGAGCAGGTTGAAGGTCAGCGTCAGCAGCAGCAGCGAAAGGCCGGCGGCGAAAATCGTCTGGTAGCCGATCGAGCCGTGCGGCAGGTCGCCCAGCGCCACCTGCACGATGTAGGAGGTGATGGTCGCGCCCGACTCGGCGGGATTGAAGGTCAGGTTCGGCTGCATGCCGGCGGCAACCGCCAGAATCATGGTTTCGCCGACCGCGCGCGAGATGCCGAGAATGTAGGCCGAGGCGATGCCCGAGGTCGCAGCAGGCATCACCACGCGCAATGCCGTTTGCAGCCTGGTCGCGCCCATCGCGTAGGAACCCTCGCGCAGCGCCATCGGCACCGCGCGCATGGCATCCTCGGAAAGCGAAGCCACATACGGAATGATCATTACTCCCATGATCAAGCCTGCCGACAACAGGTTGAAGCCGGGCAGTTCCGGGTAAATCTTCTGCAGCAACGGCGTCAGGAAGACCAGGGCGAAATAGCCATAGACGATGGTCGGCACGCCACCCAGCAGTTCAAGAAACGGCTTGGCGATCTCGCGCACCTTGAAGGGCGCGAACTCGGAAAGATAGATGGCAATGATCGTGCCCAGTGGAATCGCCACCAGAAGCGCCACGGCGGAACTGGTGAGGGTGCCCGAGAGCAGCACCATGATGCCGTAGTGTGCGTCGTCGAACAGCGGCGTCCATTGGGTATCGAAGAGAAACCTACGGATCGGTACCGCCTCGAAGAAAATCCACGACTCCTTGACCAGGATGTAGACAATCGCCGCCGTCGTGAACACCGAAATCAGCGCGGCGCCGAACAGCAGGGCCTCGATGACGCGCTCCTTGATGTGGCGCGAGGCCTTTTTGCGCAGGCGCTCGCTGATATTCGCTGTAGAGGTAATGGGTTTATTCCTTCGGATCGCGCTTGAGCAGGTCGGCGACCTTCACGCCCACTTCGGAATGACCGCCGAAGGCAGTGCCGGTCTTCTTCTTGCTGAAGTTGTCCAGCGCATGCTTGTAGTCGGCGTCGGTCAGCGGCACATACTTGACTTCCTTGGCCAGCTTGCCGCCGTGCTTCAGGTAGTACTCGACGAATTCCTTGACCTCGGGCTTGTCGGCCGACTTGGCGCTGACGTAGATGAAGATCGGCCGCGACAGCGGCTCGTAGGAACCGTCCATGACCGCTTCGATCGAAGGCGTGACGGCAACACCCTTCTTGTTCACCACCGGCACGGCCTTCAGCTTGTCCTTGTTCTCGAAAAAATAGGCGAAGCCGAAGTAGCCCAACCCGCCGACGTCGCGCGAAACACCCTGCACCAGCACGTTGTCGTCTTCCGAGGCGGTGAAGTCGCCGCGCGAGGACTTGGCCTTGCCGACAACCGCTTCGGTGAAGTAGTCAAAGGTGCCCGAATCGGCGCCCGGGCCGTAGAGCTTCAGGTTCTGGTCGGACCAGGCCGGATTGACCTGGTTCCACTTGGTGACCTTGCCCTGCGCCCCCGGCTCCCACATCGTCTTGAGCTCGGCAACGGTGATCTGCTTGAGGAAGGTGTTCTTCGGGTTCATCACCACCGTCAGCGCGTCGAAGGCAATCGGCAGTTCGATGTACTTGATGCCGGCGGCGCGACAGTCGGCCATTTCCTTGTCGAGGATGGGGCGCGAGGCGTTGGCGATATCGGTCTCGCCTCGGCAGAATTTCTTGAGGCCGCCCCCCGTGCCGGAGATGCCGACGGTGACGCGCACGGCGCCCTTCTTGGCCTTCTGGAAGTCCTCGGCCACCGCCTCGGTGATCGGGAACACGGTCGAGGAACCATCGATCTTGACCAGGGCTTGCGCATAAGCGCCGGTAGCCGCGGTGGCGCCCACGGCAGCGACCAGCGCCGCAATCATTTTTACGCGAACATTCATCGGGTTGTCTCCTGGGTTGCGTTAAAGTCGGGGAAAAACATGTTTTGACCTCCGCAGTCTAGGCAGCGATTGTTACGCCTGCGTGACAGGTCGCGACACTTCTCCGCAGCGAGACATCACCCGCACGGAGCGGATTCCCGTCGTCGCCCATTATGCCGGCCTGCGCATCGCGCTCCGCCACCAGGTGCCGGTGCTGGCCACCTACCACACCCATTTCGAGGAATACATCGCCCATTACCTGCCGGCGCTGCCGCGCCCGTGGCTCAAGGCAGCAGCTCGGAAAATCGCCGCCGCCGACGTCTTCGCTTTCGCCTTCGCCTCGCGCACCGAAACCCAGGGCCTGGTGCTACTCGAAGCGATGGCGGCCGAGGCGAGCGACTACGAACTGGAATGGGCCGCGCCGCTGCGCGCGCGCCAACTCGCCGGTCTCTATCGCTCGCTGGTAGCGTCCATCACATGACCACCCCCGAACAGCCATCCCCGGTCAGCCACGCCAACGAGAGCCCGTTCAAGGGCAAAACGGGCCTCGCCCGCGCCTGGAACGCCCTGTTCTACTCGGTTGCCGGCCTCCGGGCAGCCTATCGCCACGAGGACGCCTTCCGCCAGGAGGCCTGGCTGGCGGTCGTGCTAATCCCGCTTGCCCTGTGGTTGCCAGCCAACGGCAGCGGCCACGCGCTGATGATCGGCAGCGTGCTGCTGGTGCTGATCGTCGAACTCGTCAACTCCGCCATTGAGGCCGCCGTCGACCGCATCTCGCTCGATCACCATCGCCTGACCAAGCGCGCCAAGGACATCGGCAGCGCGGCGGTATCGATTACCCTCGTCAACGTCATGGCGGTGGGGGGGGCTGGTGCTATTTGGCTAGCCCGGCAACGGGTCACGAATGGCCGCCGATGGCCGACCAGAAATCGCCCTGGCGATTGAGGAACTCGTCGCAGCTCATGTAGTGCGTGCCATCGCAGGAAAATGTGAGACTAACCATGCCGTTGAAGATATTGATCGAGGCCGAGCGCAGGTAGATGGTCTGGTCGGCCAGGCGCAGTTCGCGCATGGCGTCGAGCATCGGCTTGACGCGCTCGCGCGCTATGCGCGCATCCGCAGGCCATGGCTGGGGCGGATAAAGCAGGCAGACGTCGGGATCGGCCAGCGCCTCGTGGTCGATGATGTGGTAGCGAAACGGATCGTCGACGAACCAGCCGGTGGCGCGGCTGCTGGAGAAGTGGATCACCACCTGGAACATGCCGCGCACGGTGATGAGATCTTCGAGGACGGCCAGCGCCTGGACAATGTCGCGGTCCATCGGGCTCTCCACCCGCTGCTGAAGGAAAACACCACCGCGGATCGCCGGATCACCCTTGAGCTGCCGCCAGTCGCGCGGCTCCTCGGCGAGCGCGGCGGCGGCCGGCAGATCGCGCAGGTCAAAGTCGGCGCCGAGATAACCGATTACCGCCGCGCCATCGTGCACGATATGGAGCGCCGTCAGCGAGGGCCGTCCGGTCAGGCCGACATAGGCGTCGGAGAGCAGAAAACCCCAGGACGGCACCGGCTCTTTCATGTAGGGTCGCTGCGAGCGGTCGCGGCCGAAATGGCCCGGGGTGATGCGCTCGGCATCGACGTTGTCGCTGACCTGCACGCCGACGCTGTCGAGCGCGTAGAGCGAGACGGCATGGGGAATGCCGCCGCAGCCGGCGGCAAGCAAGTTGTTCAGGCGCTGGCGGTCGCACCACACGGCAGGGCACAGCCCGGCCAGCCGCGCCATCGGTTCGTGCAGTCGCCGCGCCAGTTCGGCGCGCTTGCGATAGACCTCATCCTTCCAATGTTCATCCATGGCCTGTTGACTCCGTTGCACGAAAAAAAGTTGCTGCGTCGCAGCATTATGTTGCACGCCGTCCCGCCAGCGCCGACTTTTTGGCGCACGCACTGTAATGACACTGTAAAAATTAATCGCGGGGTGGCGACATACAATCGCCGCAATCCCATTGGTAACCGAGCCATTGCATGGCAATCCAGATCCCCCTCAAGCGCGGCATGCCCGAGGCAGTGCCAGCCCTGTTCATGAGCTACCCGCTGCCGCGCCGCACTACACCTGCATGCTGACCGCGTTACGCGCGGGTGTGAGGCTGACACGCCTCGCTCTGCATCTGCTCTCTGGCCTGGCGACCGCCGCCTCGGTTTATCCGTGGATTTCGCCGGCGCGCCGACTGATGCTCAAGCAGCGCTGGTCACGGCAACTGCTGGAATGCCTAGGCGTCGAGCTACAGGTCTCCGGCACGGCGGCCGCAGGCCTGTTCGTCGCCAACCACATCTCGTTTCTCGACATCTACGTCATCAACGCGGTGACGCCCGCCACCTTCGTCGCCAAGGAGGAGGTGCGCCGCTGGCCGCTGATCGGCTGGCTGGCAACGCGAACCGACACAATTTTTCTCGAACGCGGCAGCCGCAGCGCAGTGCAACACGCCCGCGCCAAGCTCGTCGAGCAATTACGCACCGACCGGCGCGTGGTGGTGTTTCCCGAAGGCACGACGACCCGCGGCGACCGCGTGCTGCCCTTCCACGGCGCGCTGTTCCAAGCCGCCATCGACGCCGGCGCGCCGGTCACGCCGCTGGCGCTGCGCTACACAGACAGCACCGGCCGGCGCAGCGAGGCGCCGGCCTATGTCGATGCAATCACACTGTGGCAAGCCTTGCGCGCCATTGTCAGCGCCGATGGTCTGTTGGCGCAAATCGAGGTGCTGCCGCCGATTGCTTCGCACAATAGCGACCGTCGCCACCTCGCCGCCCACGCGCACCGTGCCATCACCCACGCTGTTGGCGCGCCGCACGCGGCGTAACGCTTCCGTAACCTCTCCGTCATCATTGTGTCGCACTCGGCCGGCAGTATGCGCAACCATGCGCGTCGCCCTTGTCACCGAGACCTACCGACACAG
Source organism: Rhodocyclaceae bacterium (assembly GCA_030652245.1). GTDB lineage: Bacteria > Pseudomonadota > Gammaproteobacteria > Burkholderiales > Rhodocyclaceae > Sulfuricystis. The sequence goes on from JAUSBB010000034.1 coordinate 10,714, forward strand.
ACGATCGCGCGCCGTCTCGCCAGCGCCGACTTTCGAAACTTGCGGGTGTTGGCGCGCGGCGTCGACACGCAACTTTTCAATCCAGAGCGCCGCTCCACCGTGTTGCGCCAGCAATGGGGCGCGGACAAGAACACGCGGGTCGTCGCCATCGTCGGTCGCCTGGCGGCCGAGAAAAATCTGGACCTCGCCATCTTTGCCTTCGACGAACTGCGCCGAACAGCCCCGAATTCCCTGCTGTTGTTCGTTGGCGACGGCCCGCAAAAGTCGGCGCTGGCGGCACGGCATCCCGAGCACATCTTTGCCGGCATGCGCCTCGGCTGGGACGCGATCCACGACGCCTTCGCCGGCATCGTCGAGCATCTTGACGGCCGCATGGAACTGATCCACCACCATGCACCGGCGACACCGAAATTCACGCCAGCGTAATCATTCTGTAAAGCCTTTGTAACCGGCGCTTCCGACAATGCCGACACACCCCAAACCGACAAGGAGAAGAGCATGCTGCACACCAAGGAATGGCGCACCCACGACATCCATCATCATCAACACTATTCGGTCGGCCTGGCGCTCAATGCGCACGAGGTCAAGGAAGCCCAGCGCCTGCGCTACCGCGTCTTTGTCGAGGAGCTCGGCGCCCGGATTCAAACGCGCGTCGCCGGCGTCGATGCCGACATCTACGATCCGTTTTGCGAGCATCTGATCGTCCGCGACACATCGAACGCCGGAGCCGGCAGGGTCGTCGGCACCTACCGCATCCTGACGCCCGAGGCCGCCGGCAGGGTCGGCAACTACTACAGCGAAACCGAATTCGATCTCACCCGCCTGCGCTATCTGCGGGAGAGCATGGTCGAGGTCGGCCGTTCCTGCATTCATCCCGACCACCGCAATGGCACGGTGATCGCCCTGCTGTGGAGCAGGCTGGCCGAGTTCATGGCGCGCCACGACTACCGCCATCTGATCGGCTGCGCTTCGATCGGCATGGCCGACGGCGGCCACAACGCCGCCAACCTGTTCGTGCAATTGCAGGACACGCACATCGCGCCGCTCGAGTACCGGGTATTCCCGCGCGAGCCCCTGCCCTTCGAACGCCTGGCCACCGGCCGCGCCGCCGCCATCCCGCCGCTGCTCAAGGGCTACCTGCGCGCCGGCGCCTGGGTCTGCGGCGAGCCGGCCTGGGACGCCGACTTCAATACCGCCGACCTGCCGCTGCTGCTGCCGATGTCGCGCATCACCCCGCGCTACGCGCGGCACTTCGTGCGCGGCTAAGCGCTTGGGGGGAATTCAGGAATACTCGCTATTTGCGGTGTCATTCCAGCGTAGTCGGAAATAACACGGTTCACGGTTGTTGGCCTCTGCCATTTTTAACTTATGCCGAAAGGTCTAGTACCGCTACTCGTCCAGACACAGTCCGGTATCGTCCCCGCCGAAATGTCCACACAGATCACATGGTGCGATAATTCGTCGTTTTATCGCCCTGTCGATCATGGAAATCACCAACCTCAACGATATCGAACGCGCCACGTTCAAGGCGCGCCGCGAGATGCTCCGCTTTGGCATGGCGCTGCTGTTCATCATCGGCGTCATGTTCTATGCCTGGGCGCGTGGCGGCGGCAGCTTTCTGTTGATCATGGCCACCGTGATCGGCGGCTACATGGCGATGAACATCGGCGCCAACGATGTCGCCAACAACGTCGGCCCGGCGGTCGGTTCGCGGGCGCTGACCATGACCGGCGCCCTGATCATCGCGGCGATTTTCGAGGCCGCGGGTGCGTTGATCGCCGGCGGTGACGTGGTGCAGACGATCCGCGGCGGCATCATCAGCCAGGACAGCGTGGCCAACGCCGATGTTTTCGTCTGGCTGATGATGGCCGCGCTACTGGCCGGCGCGATCTGGCTGAACATCGCCACCGCCGTCGGCGCCCCGGTGTCCACCACCCACGCCATCGTCGGGGGTGTGCTGGGAGCCGGCATTGCTGCTGGCGGCTGGGGGGTGGCCAACTGGGGCACGATGGGTTACATCGCGGCAAGCTGGGTGATTTCACCCGTCATGGGCGGCATCGTCGCGGCGGCCTTTCTCTACTTCATCAAACGCAGCATCACCTACCAAAGCGACATGATGGCGGCCGCCCGGCGGGTCGTCCCCCTGCTGGTGGCCTTCATGGCCTGGACCTTCACCACCTATCTGATGCTGAAGGGCGTCAAGGCCGTGCTCGATGTCAGCTTTGCGACCGCCTCCCTGACCGGCCTGGCGGTGGCCGTCGTCGTTTTCTGGCTGGTGAAACCGCGCGTCGAACGGCAATCGCGCAGCGGCGAAACCACCGCAGGTTCCGACAAACCCCGTGTCAATACGATGTTCACCGTCCCACTGATCTTTGCCGCCGGTCTGCTCAGCTTCGCCCATGGCGCCAACGACGTGGCCAACGCGGTCGGTCCGCTCGCCGCAATCACCGATGTGCTGGGCGGCGCCAGCCTCGACAAGTCGGCGCACATTCCGCTGTGGGTGATGATGGTCGGCGCCATCGGCATCGTCGTCGGCCTCGCCCTGTTCGGCCCCAAGCTGATCCGCACCGTCGGCTCGGAAATCACCGAGCTGGACCAGATCCGGGCATTTTGCATCGCCATGGCCGCCACCATCACCGTCATCATCGCCAGCCAGCTCGGCCTGCCGGTCAGCTCGACCCATATCGCCGTCGGCGGCGTGTTCGGCGTGGGCTTCCTGCGCGAGTTTCTCAAGTCGAATTACGCGCGCATGGTCGACGAAATCCAGTCGCACCACCCGGCGGGCGATCAGGCGGCCATCGAAGCCTTCCTGCGGCGCTTCGACAAGGCGCCGATCCACGAAAAGGGCAACATGCTCGAAATCCTGAAACGCGAAGCCAAGGCCCGCGAAAACCCCGAACTCTTCTCGTCCCAGGAACGCAAGGGCCTGCGCAAGGTGTATCGCAAGGAACTGGTCAAGCGCTCGCAACTGCTGAAGATCGCGGCGGCCTGGATCATCACCGTGCCGGCCTCGGCACTGCTCGCCGCGCTGTTCTTTTTCGCGATTCGCGGGGCGATGTTGCCCTGACGCAGCTTGCGGCTTTCGAGAACGCGGCGCAAAGCACAAAAAACCCCGCGCGCCCGCTTGCGGGGATTTATATTACTAGCGGAATATTAGAATATTTTTATACAGTAACAAGCTAATCAAGCGTAAGGTGCTCGACTGTGCGTGCTCCACAATTTTGTTTTGCTGCCATAAATTCGTAAATCCTTAGGAGAAGACATGAACCAGACATTCAGGAAGAAATTGCTTGTCACCTTGATTGCCGGCCTGGCCCTGCCGATGGCCGCCAGCGCCGCCGATGCCGAGCTGCTCAAGAAGCTCGAAGCCCTGTCGCGCGAGATCGAGACGCTGCGCGCCCAGGTCAAGGCCAGCGAAGAGAAGGTCAACAACCTCGCCGCCAAGTCGGAGAGCGTCGCCGTCGCCGATCTCAAAGGCAAGGTCCAGCGCCTGGAAGACAAGTCCCTGGGCAAATGGCTGACCGTGGGCGGCAGCTACCAATTCCGGGCTGATTCGCTGCGGGGTGAGACCCAGGCCTTTACCGATGTCAATGCCACATTTGCTAACGCTGAGAAAATGATGCAGAAGGAGTGGATCACCGACCCAGCCGCCCTTTCGACCTTCTTCGGCGGCTGGGGCTATTCCACAACCGATGCAGTACTTGGCATGATGCAGTTAAAAGCGGACATGGCTAGCAAGACCACCTATAGCACGGCAAAGCCCTTTGCTGACGCCAACGGGCCTATGCTCCAAGCTCTCGCCCTTGCCGCCGTGCCGGCGACAGTTACAGTTCCCGCCTACAAACCCAAAAACTCCACCCTATTCACCAACCGCTTCGCCCTCGACCTCGGCGCCAAGGCGACCCAGGATGTCACGGTCAATGCCCGCCTGGCGATGTACAAGGTGTTTGGCTCGCAGAGCGAGGCAGCCTATACCAACGCCGGCGCCGCGCCCTTCTTCGCCGACCGCGTCGGCGTCTTCGATGGCACGGTCAGCCATGTGCCTTCCGACAGCCGTCTCAACGTCGACCGCGCTTACGCCACCTGGAGCAACATCGCCGACATGGACATGTGGTTCTCGGCCGGCCGTCGCCCCTCAACCGGCGGCGCCAGCGAACTGCGTCTCAACAATCCGCGCCCCGGATCTGGCGGCACGCCCGGCCTGCTGGTCGATTACGCCTTCGACGGCATGACCCTCGGCTACGCGCCGGAAATCGACGCCCTGCCCGGCGCCTACGCCAAGGTCTGCTACGGCGTCGGCTTCGAGAGCGGCTTCACCCGCACCGGCAACTCGATCAAGGACACCACCATGATCGGCGTCTCGGTCGTGCCGATCGACACCGACCCGCTGCGCGTCTGGATGCAATGGAACCGCGGCATGAATATCTTCGATGCACCGGAGATGAAAAACACCTACTTCGGCAACACCGCGCCTTCCATCAACCTCGGCGACATCGACTGGTTCGGCATCGGCGCCATGAGCACCTTCAAGAACGTCGGTTCCGGCAACCTGCATGTCTTCGCCGACTGGGGCCTCTCTCGCACCAAGCCGAACCAAAACGTCTCGGCGCAGTTCGGCTTCCAGGGCCTGCTGACGGGCGCCTTCTTCCAACCCGAAGCGCCGAGCAACAAGAC
>JAUSBB010000101.1 GCA_030652245.1 Rhodocyclaceae bacterium
TCTTCCAGCAATACATCGGTCTTGAAAAACCCGGTTTTGATGGCGTAGATCGCCAGGAAGGCGTCGCCGCCGCGATACAGGTGCTGGCCGCGCTGGATGCGCCGCCGCACTTCCACCAGTTGATCGATCTGGTCGAGTTCGCCCCCGCTCAAACCCATTGGCAGGCACAGTTCGCGCAGGTTGCACTGCGAACAGGCCTCGCGCAACTCGGTTTGCAAATTCGGCACGGAGATGGAAATTACCTGGGCGCGCATCGGTTTATGCCGAATGGAATGCTGGGGGCTTTGATCTGTGTCAACGTGGAGCGGCCCGGCTTGCTGCATCCTGCATGCCTCGTCTGACGGTGCTCGCTGTCGTCGTTTGTCCGTATCGCCACTATCCCACCTTTGTTGAGCCGTGAGCCATTATCAAGAACTGATATTCGATCCGCAGATCATCCGTCGCTTTGACGTCAGCGGCCCGCGCTACACGTCCTATCCGACGGCCGACCGCTTCGTCGAGGCCTTTGATGCCGCAGCCTATCGCTCGTGGCTGCAACGGCGCACGATCGGCGGGATTGGCCGCGCGCTGTCATTATACTTTCACATCCCGTTTTGCAACACCATCTGCTACTACTGCGCCTGCAACAAGATCATCACCAAGGATCACGGGCGCTCGGCCAAGTATCTGAAATACCTGGGCAAGGAGATGGCGCTGCAGTCGGCCGCGCTCGATGGCCCGCACGATGTCGTACAACTGCACTGGGGCGGGGGCACGCCCACCTTCCTGTCGCAGGACGAAATGCGGCAATTGATGGCGCTGACCCGGCAATATTTCCGCCTGTTGCCCGACGGCGAATACTCCATCGAGGTCGACCCGCGCAAGGTGGATCGCGAAACCGTCCAGCTCCTCGCCGAGCTGGGCTTCAATCGCATGAGCGTCGGCGTGCAGGATTTTGACCCGCGCGTGCAAAAGGCGGTGAACCGCATCCAGAGCCTGGAAGAGACCCAACTGGTGATCGAAGCCGCGCGCGAGTTCGGTTTCAAGGGCATTTCGGTCGACCTGATCTACGGCCTGCCGAAGCAGAACGTCATCAGCTTCAACCATACGCTCGACGAGATCATCAAGCTCGCGCCGGACCGGCTGTCAATCTACAACTATGCCCATCTCCCGGGCCTGGCCAAGCCGCAGCGGCGCATCAACGAGAGCGAATTGCCGAGTCCCGATGCCAAGCTGCAGATCGTGCAACTGTGCATTCGCCGGCTGACCGATGCCGGCTATGTCTTCATCGGCATGGACCACTTCGCCAAGCCCGACGACGAACTCGCCATTGCCCAGCGCCAGGGCCGGCTGCACCGCAATTTCCAGGGCTATTCGACGCATGCCGAGGCCGATTTGCTGGCCTTCGGTGTTTCGGCCATCGGCAAGGTCGGACCCAGCTACTGCCAGAACTACCGCACCCTCGACGAGTATTACGACGCGCTCGATCGCGGCGAACTGCCGGTGATGCGCGGCCTCGAACTCACCGCCGACGACCTGTTGCGCCGCTCGATCATCCAGGCGCTGATGTGCCACTTCGAGCTGTCCATCGAATCCATCGAAATCGCCCATCTGATCGACTTCAAATCCTACTTTGCCGCCGAACTCGCCGATCTGGCCGAGATGGAGCAGGCGGGGCTGCTGACCATCGACGACCAATGGATCACCGTCGAGCCGAAGGGCAGGATTCTGGTGCGCGTCATTGCGATGGTGTTCGACCGCTACCTGCGCGCCGACCGCGAGCGCGTGCGCTACTCCAAGGTTATTTGAAAGTCGGCGCTGGCGAGACGGCGATAGCGGCGTGGATAACGCTTTCCTTGCGCTGTTCATTGTCGGCCTGCTGGGCGGCGGCCACTGCGCCGGGATGTGCGGCGGCATCGTCGGCGCGCTGAGTTTGCAGTCACCTCAGGGCGGGGCGGCGTTCGGCGTGCACCTCGCCTACAACGTCGGCCGCATTGCGAGCTATGCACTGGCCGGGCTGCTGGTCGGCCTGCTTGGCCAGGTGGCTGGCGGTCTGCTCCCCTTGCAACACGGCCTGTATCTCTTTGCCAGCTTGATGCTGATCGCCATGGGGCTCTACCTGCTAGGCACCACGCAATTGCTTGCGCCACTTGAGCGCGGTGGAAATATCCTCTGGCAGCGCATCCAGCCGGCCACCCGTAGATTTCTGCCGGTGCGCGGGCCAGCCCAGGCCCTGCCGCTCGGCATGCTCTGGGGCTGGCTGCCCTGCGGCCTGGTGTATAGCGCACTCGCCACGGCGCTCGCCAGCGGCTCGGCGGGGCAGGGCGCGCTGCTGATGCTGGCTTTCGGTCTCGGCACCTTGCCCAACCTGTTGCTGGCCGGGCTGCTGCTGGCGCGCTTTCGCCGCTTCGCGCAGGCGCGGGTGACGCGCGTGGTGTCGGGCCTGCTGGTGCTGGGCTACGGTCTGTACGGTCTGGCCAATCTCTGGCGCGGATAACCGCGTTGCGGGCAGGGTGTGCGGTCTGGGATAATCAGACCTTCCTAATATAACAACGGAGAGATTCATGCCCATGACCCCCCACGAACTGGTTGTCGAAGCCAAGGCGCAGATCAAGGAAATTGACACCGCCACGGCCCAGCAACAACTCGGCAAGCGCATCATCATCGACGTGCGCGAATACGATGAATATGTCGCCAGCCATTTGCCGGGCGCCATCAACATTCCGCGCGGCGTGCTCGAATTCAAGATCGGCATGGTGCCGGAGTGCGCCAACAAGGACGGCGCCTTCCTCATCTACTGTCGCACCAGCGGTCGCGCCGCGTTGTCGGTCGTGCAGTTGCAGAAGCTCGGCTACACGAACGTCATTTCCATGAACGGCGGCTTCGAGCTCTGGAACAACGAGCAGCGGCCGACCGAAAAACCGGAGCCGATCAACTTTGAGTGAAGCACTCGCCGCGCCGGCCGTGGCAACGGATGCCGGCGCCCACTGCGCAACCGCCGAACTCGCCATCGGCGGCATGACCTGTGCGGCCTGTTCGGCGCGCATCGAGCGGCAGCTCAACAAGCTGCCGGGTGTCGAGGCGGTGGTGAACCTGCCCGCCGAGCGCGCGCAGATCCGTTTTGATCCCGCCAGAGTCGATGTCGACCGGCTGATCGCCACCATCGTCAAGACCGGCTTCACCGCGACGCCGTCCAGCGCGGATACGCGCGGCGAGGAAAAACAGCGCAAGGAGGCCGCCTATCGGGCCGAGGTGCGCCGCTTCTGGATTGCGCTGGCGTTGACCCTGCCGCTGATTGCCCAGATGCCTTTCATGTTTGGCGCGGCTGGCCATGTCGATGTCCTGCCGCGCTGGCTGCAGTTCGCGCTGGCGACGCCCGTGCAGTTCTGGATCGGCTGGCGTTTTTATGTCGGTGGCTTGAACGCGATTCGCGGTGGCAGCGGCAACATGGATGTGCTGGTGGCGCTGGGCACCACGATGGCCTGGGGCTACAGCACGGTGGTGCTGTTTTTTGCCCTAGCGCATCAGCATGTCTATTTCGAGGCCTCGGCCACCGTCATCACGCTGGTGCTGATGGGCAAGATTCTCGAAGCGCGCGCGAAAGCCAAAACTTCGGCGGCCATCGAAGCGCTGATGAAGCTGCAGCCGCAGACGGCGTTTGTCGAACGTGAAATTGACGGAAATAAGCAAATTGTCGAGCTGCCCGTCGCCAGCCTGATTCCGGGCGACGTGATCGTGGTGCGGCCGGGCGAAGCGGTGCCGGTCGATGGCACGGTGCTGTCCGGCAATTCCAGCGCCAACGAAGCCATGCTGACGGGCGAAAGCCTGCCGGTGGCGAAGGCGTCCGGCGACAAGGTTTTCGCGGCGACGATCAACGGCGACGGCCTGTTGCGCTGCAGGGCCACCGGCGTCGGTGCGCATACGCTTTTGGCCAGCATCATCCGGCTGGTCGAACAGGCGCAAGGCTCGAAAGCCCCGGTGCAACGACTGGTCGACCAGGTGGCCGCCATCTTTGTGCCGGTGGTGACGGCGATTGCGCTCATCACCTTCATTGCGTGGTGGGCGCTGGCCGGCGATTTCACGCAGGCGCTGGTGAACGCGGTCGCCGTGCTGGTAATCGCCTGCCCCTGCGCGCTGGGCCTGGCGACGCCGACGGCGATCATGGTCGGGACGGGATTGGGCGCAAGGGCCGGCATCCTGATCCGCAACGCGCAGGCGCTCGAACTGGCGGAGAAAATCAGTGTGCTGGTTGTCGATAAGACCGGTACGTTGACTCAGGGCAAGCCGACGGTCACTGATATTCAGAAAGTCGGCGCTGGCGGGACGGCGCAGGAAGTTCTGCAACTGGCCGCGAGCCTGGAGCAGGGTTCGACGCATCCGCTCGCCGCCGCGCTGGTGGCGGAGGCGAAGGCGCGCGGCTTGAGTCTCGAAACGCCGCAGGATGTCGTGGCCGTACCCGGCAAGGGCATGACGGGTAGCGTGGGTGGGCTGGCGGTGCGCGTCGGTTCGCCGCCGTGGCTGGCGGAGCAGGGTTTGGCCCTGCCCGTGACCGCAACAGTCGGCAGCCTCGTTGCGGTGGCGGTCGGTGATGAAGTGATCGGCATCATCACGGTTGCCGATCCACTGCGCGAAACCTCGCCGGCGGCCGTTGCCCGTTTGCAGAAACTGGGTGTCGAGGTGGTGATGCTCACCGGAGACAACGCCGCCACGGCTTCCGCCATCGCCGGTCAGGCTGGGGTGACGCGCTTCGAGGCCGGCGTTTTGCCCGGCGACAAGGCATCCCATGTCGCCGCGCTCAAGGCGGCCGGCAAGGTCGTCGGCATGGCGGGCGACGGCATCAATGACGCGCCGGCGCTGGCGGCGGCCGATGTCTCCTTCGCGATGGGCGCGGGCGCCGACGTGGCGATGGAAGCCGCCGACGTGACGCTGATGCGCGATGATCTCAACGGCGTCGCCGACGCCATCTCGCTGTCGCGCGCCACGCTCGCCAAAATCCGCCAGAACCTGTTCTGGGCCTTCATCTACAATGTGCTGGGCATTCCGTTGGCGGCATTGGGTTTTCTGAATCCCGTGGTGGCCGGCGCGGCGATGGCGATGAGTTCGGTGTCGGTGGTGAGCAATTCGCTGCTGTTGAAACGTTGGCAAGCTGGGAGAAATTGATATGGAAACCATGCAAACGATAGCGATCAAGGTGGATGGCATGTCCTGCGGCGGCTGCACCGCCAGCGTGACCAAGGTGCTGACCGAACTGCCCGGCGTGGCAAAGGCGGACGTTCAGCTCTCGCCCGGCCAGGCGGTGGTGGAATTCGATCCCGCCCGGGTGACGCGCGCGGCGCTGTGCGCGGCCATCGACGACGCCGGTTTCGAAGCCAGTTGAGATTGCCGCCTTCTCCTGCCGAGCGCAACCGGGGGCGCGGCGCGTGGCCAGCTTGAAAATTGCGATTGCCCAGATCAATTGCACGGTCGGCGATGTGGCCGGCAATGCCGGTCGCATCCTCGCCGCCGCCCAGGCCGCGCACGCGCTGGGCGCCGACTTGCTGCTGACGCCTGAACTCGCGCTGTGCGGCTATCCCCCGGAAGACCTGCTGTTGCGGCCGGATTTCTACCGCGCCTGCGACCGCGAACTGGCTGCACTGGCGGAGCGGCTGCCGTTGCCGGCGATCGTCGGTCACCCCGTCGAGATTGAAAAATCGCGCTACAACGCCGCCTCGCTGCTCTCCGCCGGGCGCATCGCGGCGACCTATCGCAAGCATCGCCTGCCGACCTACGAGGTCTTCGACGAGGCGCGCTATTTCACGACCGGCACTGAACCCGGCGTCTTCGTCATCAACGGCGTGCGCTGCGGCGTGGCGATCTGCGCCGATGTCTGGGGGCACGCGCCCGCCGCCGTTGCGCACGCGGCCGGCGCCGAAGTGTTGCTGGTGCTCAACGCCTCGCCCTATCACCTGCACAAGCAGCTAACGCGGCACGCCACCTTGCGCCAGCGCGTGGTCGAAACCGGTCTGCCGGCGATCTACTGCAACATGGTCGGCGGCCAGGATGAGCTGGTCTTTGATGGCGCTTCGTTCGCGCTGGATGCCGCCGGCCGGCTCATGCACCAGTTGCCGGCCTTTGCCGAGGCGCTGGCCATCGTCGAGTTGCAGGACGGCCAACTCCTGCCTGGCGAACTGGCGCCGCCGCGCAAACACGAGAGCGAGGCCGATGTGTATGCGGCGCTGGTGCTCGGCGTCTCCGACTATCTCGGCAAAAACGGCTTTCCCGGCGTCCTCCTTGGCCTGTCGGGCGGCATCGACTCGGCCCTGACGCTGGCCATCGCCGTCGATGCGCTGGGGGCCGACAAGGTGCGCGCGGTGATGATGCCCTCGCCCTGGACGGCGCAGATGAGCCTCGACGATTCGCGTGAAATGGTGCGGCGGCTCGGCGTGCAATACGACGAGATTCCGATTGCGGCCATGATGGAACAATTCGCCGTGGCGCTGGCGCCGACTTTCGCTCCCTTGGGCGAAAAGCCGGCCTGGGATACCACCGACGAAAATCTGCAGGCGCGCATTCGCGGCATGCTGCTGATGGCGATTTCCAATCGCACCGGCCGGCTGGTGCTGACCACCGGCAACAAGAGCGAAATGGCGGTCGGTTACGCCACGCTCTATGGCGACATGGCGGGCGGTTTCGCCGTCATCAAGGACGTGTTCAAGACCTTCGTCTATCGGCTCGCCAGCTACCGCAATTCGCTTTCCGAGGTGATCCCGGAAAACATCATCACGCGCGCGCCGTCGGCCGAACTCAAGCCCGGCCAGCTTGATCAGGACAGCCTGCCGCCCTATGCCGTGCTCGATGCCATCATCGAAGCCTACATGGAGCGCGACCAAAGTCCGCGCGAGATCATCGCCAGCGGTCTTCCCGAAGCCGATGTGCGCCGCGTGGTGACGCTGCTCAAACGCAACGAATACAAGCGCCGCCAGGCGCCGCCGGGCATTCGCGTCAGCCGGCGCGCCTTCGGCAAGGACTGGCGTTATCCGATAACATCCCGTTATCCCGACGAGTGGAGTTGAAACAATGAAGAAAATCGAAGCCATCATCAAGCCATTCAAACTCGACGAAGTGCGCGAGGCGCTGTCGGAAGTAGGTGTTTCCGGCCTGACCGTCACCGAGGTGAAAGGTTTTGGGCGTCAGAAGGGCCACACCGAACTCTATCGCGGCGCCGAATACGTCGTCGATTTCCTGCCGAAGATCAAGATCGAACTGGTGGTGGCCGAAGCGACGGTCGAGATCGCCATCGATGCCATTATCA
>JAUSBB010000106.1 GCA_030652245.1 Rhodocyclaceae bacterium
GCAGAGCGAAACTTCAGCCAGACCCAGCGAGGCGATGATGCCCAGTTCCGCGGGCCGCAGTTGCTTGCCGGCGCGGATGGCCGGGCTGCCTGCCTTGAGATCCTCGCCGGTGCGGCGGACGTGTTGTTCGAGACGTTGGCCGGGCGGAATGATGACTGCGTCTCCTTCGACGCGCGCAACTTCCTGAACGACAATGGTATCAACGCCTTCGGGTAGCGCGGCGCCGGTCATGATGCGCGCCGTCTCGCCTGCGCCGACTTTCGCGTCGAAGGGGCGGCCGGCAAAGGCCGTGCCGATATTTTTCAGACGTGTCTCGCCGGTGGCGGCGAGATCCGCATGGCGTACTGCCCAGCCATCCATGGCCGAGTTGTCATGGGCCGGCACATTGAGCGGGGAGATGACATCCACAGCCAGCACCCGATCCAGCGCCTGATGAACGAAAAGTTGTTCATGACCGGCGACCGCTTGCAGCGTATCGAGTATCAGTTGGCGGGCACGATCTACAGAGAGGGATTCGGGGTCGTAATCGTCGATGCAGGAGAAGGTCTTGAGCAGAGAAGTCATGGCGTTAAACGAAATAGGCTGGTAGGTAACCGGAAGCGCGGCCTCCGTTCTACCCGCCTGCGATGGGAGGCCAGATGGCCAGTGTTTCCCCTTCTTTCAGCGCCCGTGAAGCACGCGCCGCTGGGGGTACGAAAATTCCGTCGATCAGCACCAGATGACACGACTGCTGCGGCAGGCCGAAACGCTCGACCACCTGCTGGACGGTGGTTCCCTCGTCCAGATCGAGCGCCAGGGCATTGGTCTTTTTCGCTTCCGCAGGCAGATAGTCCTGCAGGGTGGCGAAGAGCTTGAAGGTCGCTCGCACCGGCAGCCCCTCTGCTGCGCTCACGCCGCTTTCTGCGCGGTCGCGAGATAGGCCGCCATGAAGACCGTCGGATCGGCCAGCAGACGCTGCTTCCACGCGCCGAGCCGGGTCCTGGTCTGGATCAGGCCGCGTAGCGCGCCGACATGATCGGTCAGGCCGACGCTGTTGGCGCCGATCAGCACGTCGTCCTGGAATTCGAGGCGCAGATACTTGAATTTCTCCGCGTCGACCAGTTCCGCCGCATCGCCCCCGGGAACACCCTGCCATTGGCCGAAGGAAGCCGAAATCAGGCCCAGGGTGTCGAGGACGTTGATCGCCAGACTGCCCTGCGACTGCGCTTCCTCCCCGGCCATGTTGAGCGCCGCAATGCGCGCCTGTTCGGTAGCGTTGGGCTGGATGGCGTTGAGCACGCGTTGCCTGGTGGAAAAATTCATCGCCTCGGCCACGTCGCCGGCGGCGTAGATGTCGGGCAGGCTGGTCTGCATGCGCTGATCGACCAGCACGCCGGCATGGGTGGCGATGCCGGAACCTTCGAGGAAGGCGATGTTGGGACGCACGCCGGTGGCGGAGATCACCATGTCGGCGACCAGGCGATCGCCGCTTTCGAGGCAGGCGCAAAGAGCACCGCCGTCCTCCTGCGAGCGCAGGATTTCCTTGACCCGCGCGCCGGTATGCACGCGCACGCCCTTGCGTTCGCACCAGCGCGCGATCATGTTGCCAGCCACCGGGTTCATCATGCGCGGCACCATGCGGTCGCCCATTTCCACCACGGTCAGCTTCGCCCCCCGCGCGGCGAGCGCCTCCATGATGATGCAGCCGATGAAGCCGGCGCCCATCTGCACCACGCGCGTGCCCGGCTTGACCCCGGCGGCGATGGCGCGCGCATCGTCCAGGGTCCAGCAGCTATGGATCGCGGGATCGTCCATGCCGGGGATCGGCGGACGTATCGGATGCGAGCCGGTGGCGATCAGCAGTTTGTCGTAGGGCAGACGCTCGCCGTCCGTGAATTCGATCTGTTTGGCTGCCGGATCGACCTGCGTCACGCGCCCCTGAATCAGGTGAATCCTGTGCTGCACGTAGTGATCGTGTGCCTTGCGCAGATGGGTGCCGGCGTCGGTGATGTTGCCGATCAGAAAATAGGGAATCGCCATGCGCGAATAGGGCGGTTCCTTCTCGTCGCCGATCAAGGCGATTTCTGCAGCAGGTTGCAGGCGGCGTAGCGTTTCCGCGGCAACCAGCCCAGCCGGGCCGTTGCCGATGATGATATGTTTCATTGCGGCTCCTCAGACGAGCAGGGGGCCGGCGTGGCCGGCCCCCTGCTGCGTGGTGGCAGGATTACAGCCCGAGACGGTCGAGTGTTTCCTGGGTGGGTACGCCATTGGCATCCCAGCCGCGCACCTTGTAGTACTCGGGGCGCATCTTGTCGATGCCGCTCACCAGGCCCTTGGCCGGGCCGGTTTTGGCCGGTTCGGTCTTGAGACGGGGTGGCAGGTCGTCATCCTTGGCGGTGAAGCCGGCGGCATTGTTGAACAGACGCTCCATGTTGTAGATGCGCTCGCCGACTTCGGCCAGCTTTTCCATGGTCCAGTCGCCCTCGCAGGCGGCATCGAGCTGCGGTTGCAGATCCGCCAGCGACCAGGCGAAAGAGGTGAAGATGCAGACACCGGCGCTATCGAACACCGAGGTGGCATCCTGGAAAGCCTTGACCAGGTCGGCCTTGCCGTCGGTGGTGAGCGGATCGGTTTTGACCGGAATGCCCAGCACTTCGGAGGCCACGGTGTAGCTGCGCAGGTGGCAGGCGCCGCGGTTGGAGGTGGCGTAAGTTAGCCCCATGCCCTGGATGCCACGCGAGTCGTAGGCCGGGAATTCCTGCTTCTTCACCGACATCGAAAGTTCCGGTTTGCCGTATTTGGCGCACAGGCGTGCCGAACCCATGCCGAGGTCCTTGCCGAAGCCCTCGCCGCGCGCCGTCATCTGGGCGAGCTCGCAAAGCGCCTTGGCGGAGCCGAAGGGCGCCTCCAGGCCGATCTGTTCCTTGGTCAGGATGCCGAGTTCGTAGAGCTCCATCGCCGCGCCGACCGTGGCACCGAAGGAAATGGGATCGAAGCCATCCTCGTTGCAAATCAGGTTGGCGAACTGCAGGGCCTCCAGATCGCCAACGCCGTTGGCCGCGCCGAGCGCCCAGGCCGCCTCGTACTCAAGACCGCCCGAAGCGCCCCAGTATTCGGGTTTGTTAACGACGCTGAAGTGCTTCTCGTCGATCCTGGATACGCGCCCGCAGGCGATGGTGCAGCCGAAGCAGGCGGCGTTGGTGACGAGATGGCTCTTGCCGTCGGGGCGCTTTTCGGCCATGGCTTCGGCGGATATCTTGCGCGCATCTTCGAACTGGACGTCGCGGTGGTTGCGGGTGGGCAGCGCGCCCATTTCGTTGATGACGTTCATCAGCACCTGGGTGCCGTAGGTGGGCAGGCCCTGGCCGGTGACGGCGTTGTCCGCCAGGACTTTCTTGGCGGCGGCGGCGGCGCCGAGGAAGGCCTTGGGGTCCCTGAGGCCACCAACGCCCAGCGTGCCGCGCACGGCGACCGCCTTGAGGTTCTTGGAACCCATCACGGCGCCCACCCCGGAGCGGCCGGCGGCGCGATGCAGGTCATTGATGATGCCGGCGTAGAGAACGCCGTTCTCGCCGGAACGGCCGATGCTGGAGACGCGAACCTGCGGGTCCTGATGGGTCTTCTTGATGATTGCCTCGGTCTGCCAGACGGTCTGGCCCCACAGATGGGCGGCGTCCTTGAGCTCGGCCTTGTCGTTCTCGATCGAGAGATAGACGGGCTTGGGGCTCTTGCCTTCGAAAATGATCATGTCCCAGCCGGCGAACTTGAGTTCGGCGCCGAAGAAACCGCCCGAGTTGGAGCAGGCGATGGCGCCGGTCAGCGCGCCCTTGGTGATAACCGAATAGCGCCCGCCGGTGGAAGCCGGGGTGCCGGTCAGCGGGCCGGTAGCCATGATGAGCTTGTTGGCGGGCGAAAGCGGATCGACCTTGGGATCGACTTCGCTGACGAAATACTTGCTTGCCAGGCCACGTTGGCCGAGGTATTGCTGCGCCCACTCCATGTTGAGGGGCTCGGTTTTGCAGGCGCCGTTGGTCAAATCAACGCGCAGGATTTTGCGGGTCCATGCCATGGTGTCGTTCTCCTAATGTCGAGGTCAGGCGCTGGCGCGCGTTGCGGTATCGGTCTTGCCGGCCCATGCCCGCATCTTGTCGAGCCCCGTCCAGTCAGCATCGATATAGGTGATGGCGCCGGTCGGGCAAGCGGCGGCGCAGGCCGGGTCACCGCCGCAGAGGTCGCACTTTTGCACCTTGCCGGTATCCGCGACGTAATTCACGGTGCCGAACGGGCAGGCGATCGTGCAGACCTTGCATCCGACGCAGGTGGCTTCATTGACGACCTTGGCGCCCGTTGCGGCATCAACGCGGATGGCATCGACCGGACAGGCGTTCAGGCACCAGGCCTCGGCGCACTGAGTGCAGGTGTAGGGCACCTTGCGGCCTTCATGCTCGAAGATGAAGACCTTGATGCGCGACTTGGCGATGTTGAATACGCCGTAGTTCTCGTAGGAACACGCCATTTCGCACTGCAAGCAGCCGGTGCATTTGTTCGCGTCTATGCGCAACGATTTTTGCATTTTCGACCCTCCTGTCACTTGGTTGTTCTTGGTTCAGACCTTTTCGCCCGGCCCGACGATACCCGGAATTTCTCGCAGGCTGAAATTCCACATGTGTCATTATTGAGCAAATATACAATGTGCTGCAACATAACAAAACTTTTATGCATACATGTACACGGAGCCAAGAGCAGTGAGTCCGGTCGAGGCGGTGAGTCTGGAACGCGAAGTATCGGCCCATCCGAAGGAATTCCGGCATGGGCTTCTTCTGGCCTTTCCGGGATGTGTCACCGAAGACAGCGGTACCCTGCGCGTCGCTGATGGCCCGGCGGCGATGGAAATATTCCTCACGCCCAAGGCACCACGCGTCATCGCTGCTCTCCGACTGCCCACCTTGCAGGTGAGGATCCGTTTCACCGCTGGTACTTCTGCCCAGCAGAAAGAGATGCTGGCACGCATGGATCGGGCCATGCATCGAGGCGGCGGCTAAGCCTCCATTCCTTCCTCAAACACACTCTGCCTTAAAACACCCATGGGAGAAATCGCAACGAGTCTCGTCCTGGCCGGAGAACTGGTCGCCACCGGTGACGAGCGGCTGGCGGCCATCGTCATGTTGAGCTTGCAGGTCAGCTTCTCCGCCACGCTGATCGCCTGCCTGATCGGTATGCCGCTCGGCGCACTGCTGGCCGTCGGGCGCTTTCCCGGCCGTCGGGCGCTGATTGTGCTGTTCAACGGGCTGATGGGCCTGCCGCCAGTGGTGGTCGGCCTGCTGGTTTACCTGCTCCTTTCCCGTGCCGGCCCGCTGGGGCCGTTCGGCTTGTTGTTTACCCCTGCCGCGATGATCATCGCGCAGACCGTATTGATCGTGCCCATCGTCGCCGCACTGGCGCGACAGACGATTGAGGATGAATGGCGCGAATACCGGGAGCAGTTACGCAGCCTTGGCGCGAGCCGGCTGCGGTCAGCGATGACGCTGCTCTGGGATGGTCGGTTTTCGCTGACCACATCGGGTCTGGCGGGCTTCGGACGGGCCATTGCCGAGGTCGGCGCGGTCATGATTGTCGGTGGCAACATCGATGGCGTTACCCGCGTCATGACCACCACAATTGCGCTCGAGACGAGCAAGGGCGACCTGCCGCTTGCGCTGGCCCTCGGGCTGATCCTGATCGCCGTGGTGCTGGCGGTGAATACCGCCGCCTTTGTGCTGCGCCAGTGGGCGGAAAAACGATGGGGCTAGGCATGACGTGGCTCGTTCTTGACCGGCTTGGACTGACCGAGAGCGGTGTCTGCATCATTAACGACGTCACCCTGAAAGTCGGCGCTGGCAGGACGGCGATTCTCGGCCCCAACGGAGCCGGCAAGAGTACCTTGCTGCGTCTGATGCATGGCCTGCTGCGGCCCAGCGACGGTTGCCAACACTGGCCGCAAGCCTTCACGCAAGGCATGGTGTTCCAGCGTCCGGTGATGCTGCGCACCACCGCCTTGGCCAACGTCGAATACGGACTCAAACTGCGCGGGGTCAACCCGCATGACCGGCGACAGCGGGCCGTGGAGGCGCTCGTCCGCGTGGGGCTGCCGGCCATTGCGGATCGTCCCGCCCGCCGACTTTCCGGTGGAGAACAACAGCGCGTCGCGCTGGCGCGCGCCTGGGCACTGGAGCCGCAAGTCCTGTTTCTCGACGAACCCACCGCCAGCCTCGATCCCGCCAGCAGCCGCGAAGTCGAACGCATCATCCGTGAGATCGCGGCATCCGGAACCCGCATTGTGATGACGACTCACAACCTCGGCCAGGCGCGGCGCATCGCCGAAGAGGTGATTTTCATCGATAGCGGCCGGGTGCTCGAACAAAGCCCGGTTGAAGAGTTTTTCACCCGCCCACGCCATGCGGCCGCCCAACGTTTTCTTGAAGAGGAGACACCATGACATCACGCCGTTCATTTCTTGCCGCCTTCTATACGACTTTATTGCTGGTCGCGACCGGAACGCAGGCTCAGGAGCGTTTCATCACCGTCGCCTCCACCACCTCGACCGAGCAGTCGGGGCTGTTCGGTCATTTGCTGCCGGCTTTCACCAAGGCGTCCGGTATCAAGGTGCGTGTCGTCGCACTCGGTACCGGTCAGGCACTGGACATGGCCCGTCGGGGCGATGCCGATGTGGTCTTCGTGCACGACCAGGCGGCAGAAGAGAAATTCATCGTCGAAGGCTACGGCGTCAAGCGTCAGGAGGTGATGTACAACGACTTTGTGCTGATTGGTCCAAAGCCAGACCCAGCCAGGGCTGCGGGCAAAGACATTCTCGAAAGCCTGCGTCGCATCGAGGCGGCCAAGGCGCCCTTTGTCTCGCGCGGCGACAAGAGCGGAACCCACGCTGCCGAACTGCGCTACTGGAAAACCGCTGGTGTCGACCTCAATACAAGAAAAGGTCTCTGGTACCGTGATACTGGCTCCGGCATGGGCCCCGCGCTCAATACCGCCGCCTCGATGAATGCCTACATCCTTGCCGATCGCGGAACCTGGCTCGCATTCAAGAACCGCGGCGAACTGGGCATCGTCGTCGAGGGAGAAACGCGATTGTTCAATCAATACGGCGTGATCCTGGTAAACCCGGCCAGGCATCCGCACGTCAAACAGGCCGGCGGTCAGAAATTCATTGACTGGCTGGTGTCGGCCGCCGGCCAGAAAATGATTGCCGAATACAAGATCGACGGCGAGCAGCTTTTCTTCCCCAATGCCGGTCGCTGAATCGGGTTTGGCGTTGACGTGTCCAAGAGAAATCCATATCATGCGCGCCTTACCGTTCCTCGATAGCTCAGTTGGTAGAGCGCCGGACTGTTAATCCGTAGGTCCCTGGTTCGAGCCCAGGTCGGGGAGCCAAGAGTTTCAAGCACTTAAGCCATCCTTCGGGGTGGCTTTTTTGTTTTTCGAGTTGATCTGAATTGCGCGAGTCCGGTGGTCGGTGTCGGAGGGAATCCGGGACCAACTGGAGTTACGGAGTTACAACGCAATTTCATTGGTTTCCCCTTGCCGGTTCATTTTCTTATCGATTCCGTATGACCTCTCAGTTCACCCGTCAACGTATCAAATTCAGCGATGTCGCCATTGGCCAGCGTTTCTTTGACCCAATCAGCCAGGAATACTTCGTCAAGCAGAGCGCCAGTCTGGCCGTCATGGTTACTGGCATGGGAGATGGCACAGTGCCGGACGAGTTCGAGGCCGATGACGTTGTAGGCATCAACCAATAAGCCGCTCTGAAATGAAACTCATAAAGGTCACTCGATGCGCCAGGTTCACGATTTAGACGTAATTATTCTGCTGGCCACGACCCTTGGATCGAAGCGGCGGCCGGCTCAACTGGTCGAGATCGTGGCGGCTGTCGATCTGCTGCAAGGCGCCATTCCTTTCGTTGAGAAATTGGGCGAAGCGATTCGGCGACTCGCAGCCTTTGGCTTGATCAGGGTGACCGAGGAGGGCTACATGCTGACGCCGATTGCCCAGGAACTCATGGCAAAACAGCCGAAAAGGGCTGCTACGGAAGAACTCGTTATCACCATCAAGTCCGATCTCGCCGCCTATAGTCCGAAGGATGAATATCCTCCCATCCTGTTGACCGAGGACGAGTTGAGCACTGCCATTCTGGCGCATAAAGCATCAAGAAAAGCCCGCGGTCAAAACCTTCTGATGCCCAAACTCAAGCTCGATCGTCACTTCAAGGTGGAGGGCCGCTGGCGGCGGGCCTCTGGCACCCGCCAGGGATGAGTTCTTGCGCAAGGCATCGGCAATCGCGTTACCATTTTGAGTCACACCAACCACTTGTCCTGAAGATCATGGCTGCCACCCCTCTATACCGTATCGGTACCCCGTTGAGTCCCTCTGCAACCAAGGTCATGCTGCTCGGCGCCGGCGAACTCGGCAAGGAAGTCATCATTGCCCTGCAGCGCCTGGGGGTCGAAGTCATCGCTGTTGATCGTTATGCGAACGCGCCCGGCATGCAGGTCGCGCATCGGGCGCACGTCATCGCGATGACGGATGCCGAGGCGTTGCGGGCGCTGATCGAAGCCGAACGGCCGCATCTGGTAGTGCCCGAGATCGAAGCCATCGCCACCAGCGTGCTGGCCGACATCGAGCGCGCGGGCATTGCCGAAGTCATTCCCACGGCACGCGCAGCCCAACTGACGATGAATCGCGAAGGCATTCGCCGCCTGGCTGCCGAAGAACTCGGGATCGCCACATCGCGTTACGCATTTGCCAATTCGCTGGATGAGCTTCAATCGGCCATCGACGCGGGCATCGGCTACCCTTGCGTGGTTAAGCCGGTCATGTCGTCTTCCGGCAAGGGACAGTCGGTTCTGCGCGGCGCAGCGGACGTCGAGACCGCCTGGCGCTATGCCCTGGAATCGGGACGCGTCAAGGAAGCCCGCGTGATCGTCGAGGCATTCGTTGATTTCGACTATGAAATTACGCTATTGACGGTCAGAGCCATCGGCGCGTCCGGACAGGTCGAGACTTTCTTCTGCGAGCCGATCGGTCATCTACAGGTGTCCGGGGATTACGTCGAATCCTGGCAACCCCAGCCGATGTCGCCACTTGCCTTGCAAAGTGCGCGCGACGTTGCGAAAAAGGTCACCACCGCACTAGGCGGGCGCGGCATCTTTGGCGTCGAATTGTTCGTCAAGGGCGATGCCGTCTGGTTCTCCGAGGTCAGTCCGCGCCCTCACGATACCGGGCTGGTCACGCTCGCCTCACAGCGACTTTCGGAGTTCGAGCTCCATGCGCGGGCGATTCTCGGACTTCCCGTGGATACGGCGTTGCGCCGCCCGGCGGCGTCGGCGGTCATCTATGGCGGCATGGCGAAACAAGGCATCGCCTATGAGGGGATCGCCCATGCCCTGGAAGTGCCTGAGTCTGATCTGCGCTTGTTCGGCAAACCGGAAAGTTTCGTCAAGCGCCGGATGGGTGTTGCGGTCGCGAATGCCGATACGCCGGATGAGGCGCTGGTAAGGGCAAAGCTGGTTGCGGCGCGGGTGAAGCCGGTGGCGGGTAATCTTCAATCTCGGTAAGCTTTTGGTTGAACATGTCGGCAGCCCGTCATTCATTCTTTACAATAAATACCAAATCATTTAGAATCTACACCCCTTCTGGCCAGGGATTAGGCTGTCAGGTTGCAGGTATTTGGTTTATGCCGCCAGTCAGGTGGCCATGAATTCACGGATTTAAGCCAGCCTTCGGGGTGGCTTTTTTGCTTTGCTTGAATTGGCTGCATGAGTTTGTACAGGTTTGGGTGCAGGTAGATGGTTTGGTATTGACCTTCGCCCATTTCGCATTAGTTGCCATGTTCGACCAGACTCAATACCAGTCCTGGTTGATGACCTTATCACGGAGTACCCAAGATGCACTCAGTGCACTCAGCCCCTATCCTGCAATATCTCCACAAGCACGGCCAGCGCATGGATACTGAAATTGCCGAAGCGACCGGAATCCCTCTGCTCAAGGTGCGCACTTCCTTGTCCGACATGTCGGAACGGGGTGAGATATCCCGGTGCAGCGTCACCCGGTTCAACGACGGCAAGCCGGTCGAAGGCATCCTTTGCCGGATTGCCGGGTCGATCCCGCCGTCCACTCCGGGCAGAAAACCTGGCGCAAAAGCCTGAACTTTTACCCAAGAGCGTTGAAAAATGAGTGAAACAGCCTATTGCTACCATTGCGGCAAGCATCACCCCATTGAAGAAATGCGCCAACTTGCCACCAAGACCGGCAAACGCTGGCGTTGCATCAAGAGCATCGAGGCCACCAAGGCGGGGCGCGAGGCGCGTGATGCCTTTGGCAAGCGCGTTTCCGCCGACAACAAGGCGGATTGCCAGAGCAAGGCGCGGATTACGCTGAACGTCGCCTAGCCAATCCGCGGCTTGTCCCTACTCCAGTGAGGAGCATCACCATGAAAAACCTGACCGTACTGATTCGCGCCGAACTGGAAATACCCGACGACTGGGAACTCGTCGAGCACCCGTCTGGCATGCAGGTGCTCAGGGTCGGTGATCAATTTGTCGATTTCGACATTGCACCGCTGACAACGAAATCAACCGCCCCGGATGCGGAATGGTCGGACGCCGACACCGACATCGTTGGCACGGTGCTCGATACCGTCGTGGGCCTTGAGGCAGAGCTGGAAATCCAGACACTTCACTAGGTCAGGATGCCACCGGCAGTTGGCTCCAGCAGGAGGTGTAGCCCGGTGACACCCGCTCCCGCTTCATCTTCCAGCCCTTCTCGGTGCCCTCCGCTGCCGAGTGCAGCGTTCCCCGGCCCCAGATGCCGTTGATCCGGTCCATCACCTGCATCAGCCGGGTGTTGTCTTTTGTTTTCGAAAATAGATTCAACTGCGGTGTCGCGGCAGCGCTCAGGTTCAGCAGGGCAACCCCCGCTTTCTGGTAGGCAAAGCCGGGACGATAAATGCGCTTGAGGCCCCAGAGCGCGGCCCGAGTCAGCCGCAGGGTATCGTCGCTGGCCTCGGGCAGCGGAATGGTCAGGCCGCGCTGGTATTGCGGGCGATCCGCCGCGTGCGGGTTGGTGCGGATAGATACCTGCACCATGCCGGCGAGCGAGCCTTGTGACCTGAGTTTCTCCGCTGCAATGGCGATGTAGCTGGCCACCGCTTCACCGAGTGCCTCGATGTCGTAGACATAAGCGCCGAAGGAACGCGAGGAGATGATCTGCTGCTTGTTCGGCGCGGCTTCTTCCAGCGTCATGCAGGCAATGCCGTTCAGTTCGGCAATCGTGCGTTCCAGCACCACGGAGAAACGTTCCTTCATGGTTCTGACGTCAGCCCGGCGCAGGGCTTCCACGGTGGTGATGCCCAGCTCGCCGAGCTGGCGGCTCAACTGGCGGCCGACCCCCCAGATTTCGCCGACGTCGATGCCGGAAAAAAGTTTTGTTTGCTCCACTTCGCTCAGGCGGGTGAAATCACAAACCCCGTCACGCCCGGCCAGATTCTTCTTGGCGCAGTGGTTGGCCAGCTTGGCGAGCGTCTTGGTTGCGGCGATGCCGACGCAGACGGGGATGCCCACCCACCGTTTCACCCGCTGGCGAATCTGCTGCCCATAATCGATCAGGTCATGGTGCAGAAAACCATCGAGGCCGAGAAAGCACTCGTCGATGGAGTAGATTTCCTGATCCGGCGAGAACTGCGCCAGCACCTGCATCATGCGGTTGCTCATGTCGGCGTAGAGCGCGTAGTTGCTGGAGAGGGCGACGATGCCGTGCTTGCCGGCCAGCGCGCGCATCTGGAACCAGGGCGTGCCCATCTTCACGCCCAGCGCCTTGACCTCGGCGCTGCGGGCCACGGCGCAGCCATCGTTGTTGGACAGCACCACAACGGGGACATTTTCCAGTTTCGGGTCGAACACCCGCTCGCAGGAAACGTAGAAGTTGTTGCCATCCACCAATGCAACAGGCATGGCTACACCTTGTGGATGCTCCAGCGCACCACGCCCCAGATCGTCAGTTCCTGATCGCCGGAAACAAGGATGTCGCCATGGCCGCTGTTGCCCGAACGCAGCAGCACGCCATCCTGGAGCAGGCAAAGCTGCTTGACGGTGAATGCGCCATCGACGACGGCAATCACGACGCTGCGGTCGGCCGGGTCGAGCGACCGATCCACTACCAGCAGGTCGCCGTCGTGGATGCCGAAGCCGGTCATCGAATGGCCAGCGACCCGGACAAAGAAGGTAGCCTCGCGATGCTCGATCAGGTGTGCGTCAAGGCTCAGGCGTTCCTCGACGAAATCGGCAGCGGGGGAGGGGAACCCGGCCGGAACCGGGCGCGCCAGAACGGGGCAACCCCGGGGAATGACGCCTTCTTCCGGAAACGCGGGGAAGCCGGTGCCTTGCCGAGGTGCTTTGAATCGCCCCGGTTTGTGCAAGCAAGCCATGGTCAGCCCCGGTAACGCCGGACGAGGCCGGTGACGACGCCGTAGATTTCGAGTTCGCCCTGGGGCCGGATGACCGGGTAGGCCGGGTTGTGGGGCTTGAGGATGAACTGTCCGCGTTCCAGCCCCAGTTCCTTGAGCGTGAATTCGTTGTCGACGATGGCGATGACGAAATCGCCGGCCCTGGCGGCCTTGCTGCGCTCGACGACGACGACGTCGCCATCGTGGATGCCGGCATCGATCATGGAATCGCCCTTGACCGGCACCATGACGGTGCGGGAAGGCTGGCGCACGAGGTACTGGTCGACGAGAAAGGGTTCGCCGCCCATGCCGTCGATCATGTCGGGCGCGCCGGCACGCACCGCGACATCGGCCAGGGGACGCTCGAAAAAGCGGACAGATGGCATCCAGGCGTCGTCGTCGGGGGTGCGTTCGAGAAAACCGGCGCTTTCGAGGCGGGCGAGGAGCTTCTTGGCGGCCGTCTTCGAGGCAAAGCCCATCAGGGCGGCAATGCGCTGGTGGGACGGGATGCGCCTGGCTTCGACGTAGTAGTCGCGCAGGCGGCCGAGGTAATCGCTGTCGCGTGCGGTATCTGCGGGTGGCATGGGGATACTCCGGTCAATGTGGTGTTCCAACGATCACCATCATAGTGTTCGAAAGAACACCCGTCAAGAGCGTTTGTTCGTTGCCGTCGCCCAGGCGATTTACGTCCGCATCAATTCTGATTTCCGCCGGCCCGCGCCATGGCGGCGAGCAGTTCTTTCAGTTCGGCCACCTCGGCCTCAAGGTTCGCCACGCGCTGCTCCAGTTGTCCGCTGCTTTCCGTCCGTCTTGCCGGGGCTTCCTGCTGGCGCTCGTCATCGGCCGCGCCGGCGATTTCCCCGCTGAACAGATGGGCATAACGCGACTCGCGTTTGCCGGGTTCCCGGGGCAACTGGACGACAAACGGGCCGTCCTCCCGCTCTGCCAGGCTGTGCAGGGCAGCCTCGACCTCGCTCACGTCCTTGAGCGGGCACAGGCGGCTGGCGCGGCTGCGCAACTCGCCGGGCGTCTGCGGGCCGCGCAGCAGCAGTTCGCAGACGATGCCGAGTTCCTGCGACGAAAATTTCAAGGTGCCGTATTCCGTATTGCAGAAGCGGTGCTGGTACTTGGTGACGCGGCTCCCATAGCCGGTCTGCGTGCTGACCAGGTATTTTTTGATGAGCTGGTCGGCGGTCTGCTGGACGGTCGCCTCGTCGAGATCCAGCACGGGATCGCGGTTGCTTTTCTGGTTGCAGGCATTGGTCAGCGCGTTGAGGGAAAGCGGATATTGCTCCGGCGTGGTGATTTCCTTTTCGATCAGGCAGCCGATAACACGCGCTTCATGGGGAGTCAGTTCAATGTTCATGGTGTCTTCACAAGTTATTTTTTATCGTCGCCATGCCCACGGCGGCACCGGTGACGGAGACCACCAGACCATCGAAGGCGTGGGCCAGCACGGGGAAAAGCAGGAACAGCAGGATCGGCAGGAAGCGCATGCGGCAATGATACACAGCGGGGTTTTTCACTCCGTGCTGGCGGTGGGCGTGACAATACGGAAGCGAACCCGCGTCGGTCAGCGCAAGTTGTACCAGACCCCACGGCCTTTGCCGTGCTGGTTCAGCGTGCCGCGTTCGACCAGTGTCCGAAAATGCTGCTTCAGCGTGTTGCGACTGGCCCCGGTCAGCTTGATGCTCTCGCCGATGGTTACGCGACCGTGCTCGCGGGCGAACTCGACGATTTGGAGCGACAGTTCCGGCAGGGCCGCCAGTACGATCTGCTCGCGCTCGACCTTTTTCTCCAGACGGCGAACCTGCTCTGCCAAGGATCGGAGGAAGAACACCAGCCACGGTTGCCAGTTCGGCGACTCCCTGCGAATCGTGCCTTGTGTCTGGCGCAAGGCCAGGTAATAGGCTTCCTTGCTCTGCTCAACCACACTCTCCAGCGAGCTGTACGGCACGTAGGCATAGCCGGCTTGCAGTAGCAGCAGCGTGGTTAGCGCGCGGCTCAGCCGCCCGTTGCCGTCCTGGAAGGGGTGAACTTCCAGAAATACGACAACGCACAGGGCGATGACCAGTAACGGATGCAGGCGGGCTGTTGCGCGTTCCTGGTTCACCCATTCCACCAATTCCGTCATCAGACGAGGCGTGTCGAAAGCTGTGGCTGTCTGAAACACGATACCAATCTGCGCACCGTCCTCGTTGAAGGCAGCGACGCTGTTCGAGTTGGTTTTGTAGTTGCCGCGATGCCAGGCGTCCTTCTCGCTGTAGCGCAGGAGAATCTGGTGCAACTGCTTGATGTGGTTCTCGGTGAGCGGGATGTCCTGCCAGGATGCAAAGACCAGATCCATCAGTTCGGCGTAACCGGCCACCTCTTGCTCGTCGCGGGTGGCGAAGGACTTGATCTCCAGATTCGACAGCAACAACTCAACCTCGCGGTCGGACAGCTTGCTGCCCTCAATGCGGGTGGAGGAGCCGATGCTCTCTATGGTGGCGACGCGGCGCAGTGCCGAAAGTCGATCAGGAGCAAGCATACCCAAGGCGCGCCAGGCGCCTTTGAACTCGTCGATCCTGGCGATGAGGTTCAGGATCTCCGGTGTGATCTGGATGGTGTCGGTTCGCAGCATGAATCAATACTACACCCAATTACATCCATTTACGAGTTGCACCCATTGCGACGCTCATTTACACCCAATTTGACGTGATTCAGAATCGGTTAGTCCTTGATAATGCAACGGCTACGCACATTCAGGTGATTTTTTGCTGTCGCTTCCGGCGCTCAACCATCCATGCAACTTCAGTCAAAAAGCCGGGGAACGATCTCCTTGCCAAAGCGATAGCTTTGGCGGCAGATCTCGTCTTCGATGACCAGTTCATCCTGCTCGGCCAGCGCCGCTTCGATTTCTGCGCGGCCCATGCTTTTCAGCATCGCCAGCACCTTGGCCTCGTCGCGCGGACAGTGGTAACGCACCG
>JAUSBB010000111.1 GCA_030652245.1 Rhodocyclaceae bacterium
GGGGGCGATGTAATTGAGCAGAAAGGATTTATCCCCGCCGGTAGCCGGGAAGCCCGTTGCTGGAAATAAGGGGCCGACTAGCGATTGCGCCATGGAAAATCCGGTGCCGCCGGTGCGCAGCTTCTGCCAGTTGATGCCCTGCTCGTATTCGTCGGTCAGCCGCACTTCGGCGATGGTTGCCTCGATCATCACCTGACGCCGCGAATTGGTCAGCACCTGATCGAGGTAGCTCTGCACTTTCTCGTGCTGGCGCGCGGTGGCGCGCACGACGATTACGCCGGCCTCGGGGTTGACGATGACCGAGGCCGCCTCGCGGAAGGTGGTGCGACGGGTGACGGTCGTGCCGCTTTGCTGGAATGCAGCGGGGTTGGGGCTGGCGGCCAGATTGGTCGCGGCATTGACGCTGCGCCCGCCTGTCGCCGGCTGGGTTGCGCCGGTGCCGGTCGTGGCCTGTTCGTCCAGGCGTTCGACGACGGTTTCGCTGGAGCCTTCGGGCAGGATCTTGTCGGTCTCGCGCAGGATGTCCTTGAGGTTCTTTTCCAGCGACTCCCAGAAGTTGTTCTTGGCCTTGCTCGTGACGGTGGTCGAGGAATTGTTGCCGCCGCCCGCCGCGCCGCCGCCGGTTGTTGCTGCCGGACTGGCCGAAGCGATCTGAGTGTTGATGGCCACCATGCCGGACACGTCCCGCGACATGTTCACATAGTCGACCTTGTAGTTTCTCAGGAAGGGCGCATCGGGCATGACGGACAGATTGGGCCCGTCGAGTTCCCAGCGCACATCGACCTGCTTGGCGATGCGGGTCAGCAGTTGCTGCAGCGTCTGGTCGATGGCATTCAAGGTCACCACCCCTTCGATGCCGGGGTGGATGTCCACGTTCAGTTTGGCGTCGCGGGCGAGGGCGAAGAGCAGTTCCTGGGCACGCACGTTGTTGACGACGACGCTGTAAGTCTCGACCTTGGGCGCCGCCTTGGGTTTTGGCAAGACCAGCGTTTGCTGAACCGGAGCAGGGATAGACGCCGCCGCATTGTCCTGGCCAGCGCCGACTTTTTCGGCGCTCAAATGACCGCTCCCCGGTTTCTGCACGGGTGCCGTGCTGCAAGCGGCGGTGATCAGCAGCAGGGCCGGAATGAAGAGTTGTCTTTTCATGATCGCGTGGTTGGCTTATCTCAACTGGACGACTTGCCTGGCGTAAGGGTTGTGGGCCCGGAGTGCCGGGGGCAGGTTCCTTGAATCGTCAATGGCATCATTGCGAGAGGCATAGTCGCCGTAGATTACACCGTAGCGGGCCGTGCCGCTCAGGCTGGAACGGTAAACCCGCAACTTGGCCATCTCCGCCCCATCGCTATGCGCTCTGACTAGAAAGGCTTCGACCAACTCGGGATGAACGGCCGCAGTGGTGAGTAGTTGCAAAAACCACCGGTGTGGCGGGGCGGCGTCCAGCCAGAGCTGGCTTTCCGCCAACAATTTTTCCAGCCGGGGGGGCGGGGGCTGCGTCGGTGGCTGCGGCGATGGCAGGTCTGATCGGCTGGGCGGTGGCGGTTGCTCTTGCGTGCGGGAAGCTTCGGCTTGCACCGCCAGCGGCAGGATTGCCGGGGACGGTTCCGTGGCGGGCAGCTCGACCAGGCGCCAAACGGCCACGCTGGTCAGCATCGCGATTGCGCCGCCGCCTGCCCAGACGAATGCGTGCCAGTGCCGCGGACCCGCGCCTGGCGCGGGGTGGTTGGCAAACTCGCAATCCCGGATTGCCGCCCGGACTTCCTTGGCGCCGACCTGATGCCCCCCCGCGGCAAAGGCCGCCAGAAGCGCCTTGTCGGCGAGGATGTTGATGCGGCGGGTCAGTCCCTGCGACGCGGCCGTGATCAGCTTGATGGCGGCTGGCGCAAAGATGCCGGGCCCCCGGTAGCCGGCGGCGCGCATGCGGAAATCCAGATACTGGGCGATGTCGTCGCGCACCAGCGGTTCGAGACCGAAATTGTGGGTGATGCGCTCGCGCAACTGGCGCATGTCGGAACGCGCCAGGGTTGCGTTGATTTCGGGCTGGCCGAACAGCACGAGCTGTAGCAATTTATGCCGGTTTGATTCCAGATTCGACAGCAGGCGGATTTCTTCCAGCGTCTCGTTCGGCATGGCGTGCGCTTCGTCGATCAGGACGACGACCTGTTGGCCGGCGGCGTAGAGCGCGACGAGTTTTTCCTGCAAGGCGCGCATCACGGTGTTGGCGCGGCTGTGTTCAGGAACGGTGATCGCCAGTTCATCGGCGAGGGCGTAGAGAATGTCTTCGCGCGAGAGCGAGGGGTTGGCCAGATAAATGGTGACCACATGCTCGGGCAGGCGTTCCATCAATACCCGGCACAGCATGGTCTTGCCGCTGCCAACTTCGCCACTGACCTTGACGATGCCTTCGTCGTGGGTGATGGCGTAGAGCAGCGCTTCCAGCGTGGCGCCGCGATTGGCGCCGGCAAAGAAGAAATCCGTGTGCGGGGTGATGCGGAAGGGGGCTTCGCCGAGGCCGTAGTGTTCCAGGTACATGGCTGCGTTAATTCAGCGGATCAGCGGTGGGCGAGTGGGACAGCGCGCCGTCCGCGCGCTCGCGGGCGAGTGCGTCCAGCCGGTTGTACAGCGTCGTGCGGTTGATGCCCAGCAGGCGGGCGGCCTGGCTGATGTTGCCGTTCGCCAGGCGCCGGGCCGCTTCGATATAGGCATCTTCCCAACGTAGCAGGTTGGCGTTGAGGTCGAATCCGACGCTTCCCCGCAGATGGTTGCTGGCGTTTTCGACCAAGGTTTCGCGATCGTGCGCGGCTGACGTTGGCAGTATGGGTAACGTTGGCGGCTGAGTGCTCGCGACCGATGCACCCCCGGGCTCGCCGGGGTCGAACTCTTCGGCCAGAACGGCGGCGGAAACGCTCTGCCCCACGTAGCGCGTGGCCAGCCGAATGACGATGTTGCGCAGTTCGCGCACATTGCCCGGAAATCCATAGGCCAGCCACAGCGCTTTGGCCTCCGGGGTGAGCGCGAAGGGAGGCTGCTTGAATTGTGCGGCCAGTTGGTGGCGAAAATGGTCGAGCAGACGCAGCCGGTCGTCACCGAGTGCGCGCAACGGCGGCACGCTGACCGTGAATACCGACAGGCGGTGATAGAGATCGGCCCGGAAACGGCCGGCGCGCACTTCCTGCTTCAGGTCGCGATTGGTGGCGGCGATGATGCGCGCCCGCGTTCGGTGCGGCTGGGTGTCGCCGACGCGTTGATATTCACCGTTCTCGAGTACGCGCAGCAGCTTGGGTTGTAGTTCGAGGGGCAGCTCGCCGATCTCGTCGAGCAATAAAGTGCCCGCGCCGGCCTCCTCGAAATAACCGGTGCGCATGCCCATGGCGCCGGTAAAGGCGCCCTTGGCGTGGCCGAACAGGGCGGGCTCGACCAGGGTTGGCGCGATCGCGGCGCAATTGAGCGTCAGATAGGGCTGCCGCTGCCGTAGCGAAAGCTTGTGCAGGGCCGCCGCCGCCAGTTCCTTGCCGCTGCCGGATTCACCCTCGATCAACACCGGAAAGGGCGAATCGGCATATTGCCCGAGCTGCGCGCGCAGATTTTTCATGGCCGGGGACTCGCCCAGAAGGGCAACTCCGGCGGCGTCGGCGGCGGCAACGGCAGTTTGCGCCTGCTCAATGTCGAGGAGATGCAGCAACATCTCCCGCAAACGTTCGGGCGCCGCCGGCTTGGCGATGAAATCGACCGCCCCCAGAGCGCGTGCATGGCGGGCGTTGGCCGCATCATTCTGGCCTGACAGCACGACAATCCGGATCGCTGGCGCGCGCGTCAGCAGTTCGCTGATGAGCGCAAAGCCTTCCTCCGGCCGATGTGGCGTGGGGGGTAGACCGAGATCGACGAGGGCCAGTGGCGGCGGTGCGTCCCGGCTTTGCAACCACTCGATCGCCTGGCCGCGACTGCCGGCGGTAAAGACCTGGAAATCCGCCCCGAGGTAATAGCCGAGCGTGTCGGCGATCAGCGGATCGTCATCGACGATCAGCAGGGCTGGCTTGTCCGTAATGACAAGGGAGGTGCGGGAGGCACTGGAGACGCTCATGGCGGCCGATATTACCCGATGCGATCTGACTTGGACTCGCGGAGCAGAGCGGGTGTTTGCCCGCAGATTATGCCCCGCACATCGCATGGACGGGAGGCTTGGGTATAATCGTTCGCTTATTTTCCTTTGCCCCATCACCCAAGTACCTTTGAACCTGGAGTTGAACAATAAGCGCCGTGCCCGCCGATCCCCTGGTCCAGATTCGCGACCTCAACTTTGCCTACGATAATCGTTCGATCCTGTCCGGAATCAACATCACGATTCCCCGCGGCAAGGTGGTCGCCATCATGGGGCCCTCCGGTTGCGGCAAGACCACGACCTTGCGCCTGATCGGCGGCCAGTTGCGGCCGACCGCGGGCGAAGTGCGCGTGGCCGGGCAGGTGGTGCATGAATTCGATGATGACGGCCTGTATCGGATGCGCCGGCGCATGGGCATGCTGTTCCAGTTTGGCGCGTTATTCACCGACATGACGGTGTATGACAACGTTGCCTTCCAGATGCGCGAACACACCAACCTGCCGGAAGCCCTGATCCACGACCTGGTGTTGATGAAGCTGCACGCGGTGGGCTTGCGCGGCGCGCACCGGCTGATGCCCGCCGAGCTGTCGGGCGGCATGGCGCGGCGCGTGGCCCTGGCGCGGGCGATCGCGCTCGACCCGATGCTGATCATGTATGACGAGCCCTTCGCCGGCCTCGACCCGATTTCGCTGTCCATCATCGGCGAACTGATCCGCACGCTGAATGACGCGCTGGGCGCCAGCTCCATCGTCGTGACGCACGACGTGCATGAGTCGTTGAAGATCGTCGATTACATTTATTTCGTTTCCGAAGGCAAGATCGTCGCCGAAGGCACCGCCGAGGAAATCAGGGAATCGCAAGCGCCTTATGTTCATCAATTTGTCTGGGGGGAAGCCGATGGTCCCGTGCCTTTCCAGTATCCGGCGCGCCCCTATGGCGAGGAAATGATGGAGCAGCCCTCCAAGCCGCGGCGGTGGTGGTCATGAAGCGCGTGCAGCAGTTATTGCGCCAGCTCGGACATCCGGTCACCGATCGCCTGTGGCGGCTGGGCTTCGCCGGCCGCTTCCTGCTGATGACGGTGTTGTATTCAGGCACGGCCCTGAAGCGTTTCCATCTGACGATTCGC